>NZ_BAAHCA010000271.1:0-5532 GCF_054776295.1 Streptomyces sparsus | reverse complement strand
GGTGTCCGTCTGAGCCTGCGCACCGTGTGGGGCCGGGGCTACATCCTGGAGACCGCCACCTGAACCGAGTGGCCCCGCAACACGAAGTGTCCGGCCCCCGCGAAAGGGACCCGGACACTTCGCGTGCTCGTCACGGACTCCTCCGCGTACACGGGCCGGAACGCCGCTCCGGCAGCGGTCAGCCCGCCTGCTGGCGCCGGCGCTCGTGCACCTTGCCGCGCAGTTCGTGGAGTTCGGTGAACGGCATCGTGGCGCGGTCCATGAGATACGCCGTCCCCGAGGTGCCGGCGGTGCCCCGCTGCTCCCCGAGCATCTTCGTCACCAGGCCCACGTGGCCGATCTTCCACTGGAAGTAGCCGTTGCCGACCCTGAGCATCGCCTCGACGACCCGGTGGAACGAGCCCGCCTCGACGCCCGCTCCGACGATCTCCTCAAGATCGGCTCCGACGCTGTCCAGCCCGGCGCGGAAGGCCAGGAACAGCGATCCCGACTGGCGGGCACTGCCCAACACCCGCTCCAGTTCGTGGGCCTGGCTGGACTGGGCTCCGCTGGCCGTGCCGAGGTACTGCCGGAACTGGGCGAAGTCCTCCAACGGCAGCAGTTCCAGCGCCATGAGCTGCTCGTGCAGCAGGCGCAGCAGCTCACTGGCCCGGTAGAGCAGGTCGACCGACCTCTCCAGGCCCGCGGTGGTCATCGTCAGGAAGTTGCCTTCCACGGCGGCGAGGTCGCCGAGGATCTGCTTCAGCCACAGCTCGCAGGTCTGGTGGCTGACGATGAAGAACTGTTCGGAGAGCACGGTGCTGAGGTCCGCGTCGTCCTCGCCGGTACGCGGTTCCTGGAGTTCGAGCAGGTCGTCGAGCCTCAGGTAGGTGGCATAGGTCAGCTCTGCCCGCATCACTGGCCCCTCTTCTCGCGGACCAGGCCGACCAGGCGTTCCACCCCGGTGACGAGTTGCTCGCGGTCGACGCAGAACGCGATCCGGACCAGTCCGGACGCGACGCCGCCGTGCTTCAGCGGCCGCATCGAGCCGTCCGGGGCGAACTCGGGCCGTGCGGAGAACCCACTGCCGGGGACGACCACGACGTCGTGCCGGAGCATGAGTTCGTCGCTGAACTCCTCACCGGTCAGCCCGGTGGAGGAGATGTCCGCCATGGCGTACCAGCCGCCGTCGGGCAGTGCGGGCAGCAGCCCTTCGTCGACCAGCAGGGACAGCGCGGCGTCCCGGCTCCCCCGTACGTAGTCGTGGTTGCCGACGAGCGCTCCCGACGCGTCCAGCGCGGCCAGCCCGGCGTACTGGACGGGTGCGGACGGCGCGATGATGCAGGCCTCCTGCACCGTTCGCATCGCGGCCGCGACCTCGGGCCGCGAGACCGCGACGTAGCCGAGCCGGTAGCCGGTCATCGCCGGCCCCTTGGAGAAGGTGAAGACGCTGTTGACGAGGCGTTCCGACGCGGGGCGGTCACGCTCCAGGGCGGCTATCGACAGGTGGGGGCCGGAGAAGGCGAAGTGCTCGTAGGCCTCGTCGCTGATGATCTGCCAGCCGTGCTCGTCGGCGATCTCGTACATGGCCTGCTGCGACGGGAGGTCGGAGACCGCGCCGGTGGGGTTCGACGGGGTGTTGAGCAGCAGCACCCGCGTCCTGGGGGTGGCCACCTGCCGGATCGACTCGGGGTCGGGTGCGAAGTGCTCGTCGAGCTTGTAGAACACCGGGCGGAAGCCCGCGAGCAGGGCCTGTTGCAGGTGCACGGGCCAGTGGATCTCCGGCATCAGGATCTCCGCACCCGAGTCGGCCAGGCAGCGCATCAGCGCGCTGAGCCCCTGGCACGACCCGGGGGTGACGAACAGTCGAGAGGGCTCGGTGTCGATGCGGTTGACGGTTTCGAGCTTGTCCACGAGACGCTCGCGGAGCTCCATGAGCCCCTGCACGTCGATATAGCGGGCCCGGCCGTCCAGGGCAGCGGCGGCGAACTCCTTGGCGACGGAGTCCGGCGGCGCGAAGGCGGGCTCCCCCACGTGCAGCTTGATCAGGCCGGGGTGCTCCCGTTCGCGCTCGTTGGCGATCCGGAAGGACTCGTACAGGCAGGACGAGGGGATCGCCGAGGCCCGGGCGAACGACGGTGGGGCTGTCTGCGTCATCTGATTCATGCCTTTCCACTGGTGGCGGGATCGGCCGGGTCGGGCCGGCCATGTGGTGCTCCTGGGGTGTGGCTCACGCCGCTCGTCCGCCGTCCACGGACACCAGGGACCCGGTGACCCAGGACGAGGTCTCGGGGTCGACGAGGTGGCACACCCAGGCCGCCACCTCCGAGGCCAGGCCGAACCGCCCCATGGGGGTGCCGGCCACGATTCCTTCGCGCAGGGCGTCGGCGCCCCCGCCGGCCGCCAGGTCCCACAGACCCGTGTCGACCGGGCCGGGCAGCACCGCGTTGACCCGGACCTCGGGCGCCAGTTCCACGGCCAGCGACCTGGTCAGGGAGTTCAGCGCGGCCTTGCTGGCGCCGTAGAAGGACCGGGACGGCATCGCCAGGACGCCGCCGACGGAGGAGACGTTGACCACGCAGCCCCGGCTGCCGCGCAGCATGGGCAGCAGCGCCCGGATCAGCAGGGCCGGGGCCACCAGGTTGGTGTCGACCATGCCCCGCAGGTCCGCCTCAGCGGCGTCCTCCAGGCGGTCGAAGACCGCGTGCCCCGCGTTGTTGACCAGCGCGTCGACGCCGCCGAGCACCTCCCCCGCGCGCTCCGCTATCCGCGCGGCGGCGTCGGGGGCCGTGACGTCCACGGCGAACGGCACGGCGGTGCCCGCTCCGTCGGCCCGCGCCTTCGCCGACACCTCGGCCAGCCGGTCGGCCCGTCTGCCGACCACCACGACGTCGGCGTCCAGTCCGGCGGCGCGGGCGACCACAGCGGCCCCGATGCCCGAGCCACCGCCGGTGACGACCACTCTCAGGCCTGCCCAAGGACTACTCATGTGCCGTACGACCTCCCTTCGGGCGGACCGGAACTCTCCGCGCCAGGTCCGCCAGCAGGAGCGCGGGGTCGTCGAGGACGTGGAAGTGGGCTCCGGGTCTGACGTCGACGCTCGCGTTCCCCGTCGTGAGCCGGCTCCAGTAGCGGCCGGCCAGGACCGGCACCAGGGGGTCCCCCCGGGCCATGCAGGCGTGCACGTCGCAGCTGAGCGAGACCGGGTCCGAGCAGCCGAGGTAGCGCTCGTGGGCGGCGATGTCCGCGCGCATCACGGGGAGCACCAGAGCGCGGATCTCCGGCTCCGACGCGATGCCGGGGTCGATGCCGCCCAGGGCGACCAGCCGCTCCCAGAGCTCCTCGTCAGGCAGCAGGTGGTCGTCGCCGGGGGACCGGGCCGGGTCTCCGGGGGCCCAGGCGGAGGAGGCGACGAGCAGGACGACGTCGATCCCGGCCCCGGGGCAGCGGCGAGCCACCTCGCACGCGACGGCCGAGCCGAAGCTGTGGCCGAAGAGCAGCAGGTCCGCCGGCGGCAGCCGGGTCAGGTCGGCGACGATCTCCTCGGCGATCGCCCCGACCTCCTCCCTCAGCGGCTCCGACAACCGGTCGCCGTGCCCGGGGTACTGCGCGGCACACAGCTCCACCGCGGTCCCGGGGAACGCGGCGGGGAGCGGCGCCCGCCAGCCCGCGAAGCTCTCCGCACGGCCGCCGGAGTGCGGCAGCGCGAGGAGCCGGAGACCGGGACGCGGGGAGCCCGTCAGCGTACGCACGGATCCGCGGTGCAAGCCCATGTCCGACCTCCCCTTCGCCGCTTGGAAGTTGAGAATCGCACGCGTGCCGGGGGCCGCCGCCGAATCCTTCATGGTTCATTCAGCGCCGTCTCGGGCGCGGGCGCGAGAGGTGAGGATCGGGGTGACAGTCCGCCCCGATGCAGGCCCGGTGCCCGGGCCGAAAGGAGCCTCCCGGTGGTCTCCTCCGGTAACACCGGCGTCTTCGACGGCCCGTACGACGACACCTCCGGCGCGACTCTCGACCTCGCCGACCCGGCCGCCTTCGTCGAGAACGACCCGCACGCGTACTGGGACCGGATGCGCCGGACCGAGCCGGTGCGCTGGCATCCCCCGGTGGGCAGCCGCCCCGGTTTCTGGGCGGTGGCCCGGTACGGGGACGTCCAGGACTGCTACAAGGACGCGGCGCGGCTGAGTTCGGCCCGGGGCACGGTGCTGGACGTCCTGCTGCGCGGCGGCGACTCGGCCGGCGGCCGGATGCTGGCGGTGATGGACCGTCCGCGCCACCGCGAACTGCGCCAGGTGATGCTGCGTGCCTTCTCGCCGCGGGTCCTCAGGCACGTGGAGGACGCCGTGCGGCAGCGGGCGGACGCCCTGGTGACCGCCGTGGTCGGAGCGGGCGAGGTCGATGCCGCACGCGACATCGCCGAGCACCTGCCGCTCAACACCGTGTGCGACCTGCTGGAGCTGCCCGCCTCCGACCGGCCCCTGCTACTGGACTGGAACAAGCGCGCGCTGTCGTCCGAAAGCGCCGATGGCGACCCCATGGACGCGTTGGAGGCCCGCAACGAGATCCTGTCCTACTTCGTGGACGTGGTCCGCGAGCGCCGCCGACGCCCCGGCGAGGACGTGATCAGCATGATCGCCGACGCCCGGGTCGAGGGCGAGCCGATGACGGACGACGACCTCGCCCTCAACTGCTACAGCCTGATCCTGGGCGGCGACGAGTCCACCCGGGTGACCACGATCGGCGCACTGCACGCGCTGGGCACCCACCAGGAGCAGTGGCGTCGGCTGCGCACCGGTGAGGCGGCGGTGAAGACGGCGGTGGAGGAGGTGCTCCGCTGGGTGACCCCGGCCATGCACTTCGCCCGCACGGCCACCGCCGACCTGCGGATCGGCCCCGCGGAGGTGTCGGCGGGCGACATCGTCGTCCTGTGGAACATCTCGGCCAACAACGACCCGGCCGTCTTCGCGCGGCCCCGCCGCTTCGACGTCGGCAGGGAGCACAACCCGCACCTCGCCCTCGGGCACGGCCCCCACTTCTGCCTGGGGGCCTTCCTCGGCCGGCTGGAGCTGTCCGCCGTTCTGGACTCGCTGATCCGCCGGGTGCACCGGATCGAGATCCTCCGGGAACCGCCCCGCGTCTACTCCAACTTCCTTTTCGGGCACAGCTCCCTGCACCTGCGGCTCGACTGAGTCACGGCCGCGGCCCTTCCCGGTACCGCCTACCGGGAAGGGCTGCCGGACCGACGCGGGCCGTGGCGGCCCGCGTCGGTCGGGTCCGCGGTCAGCAGGCCGCCCAGCTCCGCCATGGTGGGCCGCTCGAAGACGGCCCGTACCGACAGGTTCATCCCCCAGTCGTCCCGTACGGCCTTGGCGAGCCGCACAGCCAGCACCGAGTGCCCGCCGCGGTCGAAGAAGTTGTCGTCCGGCGCGACCGTGGGCACCTCCAGCACCCTGGCGGCCAGTTCGCACAGCGCGGACACCGGGTCGGACCGGTCGAAGGCAGGGGCCGGCCCGCCGGGCGCCGTGGCCGCGCCCGCGCTGCCGGATTCCGCGG
>NZ_BAAHCA010000270.1:0-5554 GCF_054776295.1 Streptomyces sparsus | reverse complement strand
CGCCGAGTCCGGCGCCACCGCCCGCACCCTGGGCCACCACCGCCACGGCCTCGACACCCTGCTCCGCCCCGGACCGACCGGCGACCGGTGATCCCGCCCCCGCAGTCCGGACGCGGCCCACCGTCCCGGCGTTCCGCGGCGACGCGAGGCACCGGAACAGTGGGCCGCGTCCGGGCCCGTGTGATCGACGGACCCTTCCCCCCCCCGCCTGGATAACCGGTTACGGCGCGGGAAAGCCGTGCTGTGCGCCGCCCGCGCCGGCTGCTTCCACTGATCTGGGCCGGAGTGGTGGGTCGGTGGTAGTCGGACCTCTGGTAGGCGATCGGCGTCGTGGTCGGCTGCCTGGTGAGCGTCCTCCCGGTCGGCGCGTCTTCGAGGTGGCGTGAGTCGTCACCTCATCGGCGTTCGTGGTGGAAACGGCATGCGAGGACGTGGATGGTGTCGTCCTCGTCGATGCGGTACACCAGCCGGTGCTCGGAGTTGACGCGCCGCGACCAGTAGCCGGAGAGGTCGTTCCGCAGCGGTTCGGGCTTGCCGATCCCCTCATGGCCGTTTCGACCGATGTCCGCGATCAGCTGGTTGACCCGTCTCAGCAGCTTGCGGTCGTTCGTCTGCCACCACAGGTAGTCGTTCCAGCCGTCGTCGAGAAAGAGGACCTTCACGTAACGCCCTGCCCGGGCTCGTCGTCGTCGGGGTCCACCAGTTCGCGGACCGTGCCTCGGCCCGACCGGTCCTGTTCGATGGACCTGCGCAGGCGCTCGGCCATCGCAGGGGACCGCAGCAGGTAGTCGGTCTCCTTCAGGGCCTCGTACTCGGCGAGTGAGACGACGACCATCGGCTCGTGGCCGGCGCGGGTGATGACCAGTTCCTCGGCGTCGTCCTCCACCGCATCGAGGGCGTCGGCGATGTTGGCACGCAGTTCGGTGACACTCATCGTCTTCATGATGTACAGAATAACGTACAGAGGTGCCGGGGTGGGTGGGTTCTCCGGCCACCGGTTCCCCGGCCGCGGGCGGTGACTGGTGGCAGCCAGGGCGGGCGGCATCCGGCGACCCGAGGATTCGGCCCAGCACCTGCCGGGAGCGTAAGACGACCGGGGGAGCCGCCCGCGCCCTCGTGAGGCTTCGGCTCCAGGGCCGCCGGCCAGTCGCGCGATGGCGAGGACGCGCGGATCGCCGCGGCACGGATCCTCGCGGACGCCGATCAGCTCGCCCACGGTGAGCGTGCGGGCCGCCTGGCGGAGACCTCGGCCGCCCCCCCCCGGGCGCCCTCCCGTGACAGTGCTCTCGGAGAAGCACGGGTTCGGTGCGGGCGCCGTGGGGGCTCGGCAGCCAGGAACCATGAGGGGAGGGTGCTGCCCGGGGTGCATGCCTTTGCTGGCGGCACGCAACGAGAACGTCCCGGACGTCATGCCGTCCGGGACGTTCTCCCTGGTGAAACACTGTGGCTGGGGCCGGGGTCGAACCGGCGACCTTCCGCTTTTCAGGCGGACGCTCGTACCAACTGAGCTACCCAGCCACGCAACCCGGGGGTCGCAGCGGTCCTGACGGGATTTGAACCCGCGGCCTCCACCTTGACAGGGTGGCGAGCACTCCAAACTGCTCCACAGGACCAAGCTTGTACGAGAACAAGTCTCGCACAGGGGGACGTGTGCCCCCAACGGGCTTCGACCCCGCGCCGACCGTCACGACGGGTACGGACGGGCGCCGCATCGCCGAGCGCGCGGACGTGCGCGGTGGCCGGCCCGCGCCGTACGAGCGGAACCGCGCGGTCCTGGACCGCGGACCGCACCTCGTCCTCCCCGGTCAGCGCCTCGCCCGAACGTCCGACTCACCGCCCGGCCAGTGCCGGGACATCCTCGGGGAGCAGCCGGCGCAGGGCGTCGAGCCCAGGCGAGTCCAGTGCGGAGAGTCTCCGCGCCTGGTGGGTGGTCATGACATCGAGGATCTGCCGCGAGGTGCGCGCGTTGCCGAACGAAGCGTCACGCGGAAGCGCGTCCACGTAGTCGTGGAGAGCCTTGAGCGTGTCGTCCGGGCAGTCGTAGCCGGAGTCCGCGGCATGCCGGGCCATGATGCCGACCAGTTCGTCGGTGGTGTAGTTCTCGAACTCCACCGCACGCGAGAAGCGTGAGGCGAGTCCCGGGTTGGAGTCCAGGAAGCGTCGCATCTCGCGGGTGTAGCCGGCCGCGATGACGACGACGTCGTCACGGTGGTCCTCCATCAGCTTAAGCAGTGTCTCCACGGCTTCACGGCCGAAGTCGGAGGTCGCCCCCTCGGGAGTGAGGGTGTAGGCCTCGTCGATGAACAGCACGCCACCGAGGGCGCTTTCGAAGACCTCCTTGGTGAGCTGCGCGGTGTGGCCGACGTACCGGCCGACGAGGTCCGCGCGTGCCACCTCGACGAGCTGGCCCCGGGGCAGTACCCCCAGCGAGTGCAGCAGCCCGGCGTAGAGGCGGGCCACGGTGGTCTTACCCGTGCCGGGAGGCCCGGAGAAGATCAGGTGGTGGCTGACCTTGGGCGACGGCAGTCCGGCGGCCTTGCGGCGGCGGGACGACTCCAGGAGGGACACGAGATCGTTGACCTCGCGTTTGACCGCGGCCAGGCCGACCATGGCGTCGAGTCGGGCGAGGAGGTCGGTGGAGTCCGACGCACCGCCGGCGGGTTCGGCGGGCGGTGCCACGTCGTCCGGCAGGAGCGTCGAGAGGTCGCTCTCGGCGGGTTCGGCCATGCTGCTCAGCCGGAAGGCCTGGCGGTCGACCATCTCCTCGAAGACACGGCGGGCGGCCCGGCCGTTGCCGAAGGAGGCGTCACGGGTCATGGACGTGTAGTGCGCGGCGAGGGCGTCGAGCGTGCGCGGGTCCAGCTCGTAGCGGTGGGCTTCGCACATGGACTCGGTGATCGTCACGAGCTCTTCGACCGAGTAGTTGGCGAATTCGACGGTGCGGGTGAAGCGGGAGGCCAGACCGGGGTTGGACGTGAGGAAGGAGTCCATCTCACCGGTGTAGCCGGCGGCGATGACGACGATGTCGTCGCGGTGGTCCTCCATGAGCTTGAGCAGGGTGTCGACGGCTTCCTTGCCGAAGTCGGCGCCGGACCCCTTGCTGTCGGAGAGCAGGGTGTACGCCTCGTCGATGAACAGGACGCCGCCGAGGGCCTCGTTGAAGGCCTCGGTCGTCTTGATGGCGGTGCCGCCGATGATCTGGGCCACCAGGTCGGCGCGGGAGACCTCCACCAGGTGCCCGGAGCGCAGGACGCCGAGATCGGCGAGGATGCCGCCGTAGAGCCGGGCGACGGTGGTCTTGCCGGTGCCGGGCGGGCCGGAGAAGACCAGGTGGCGGCTCATGGGCGGGGCGGGCATGCCGAGGCGGGCCCGCCGCTGCGCGAGCTGGTTGAGGTGGACGAGGGTGCGGACCTGGTGTTTGACGTCGGCGAGGCCGATCAGCGACTCCAGCTCTTCCAGGGGGCTCGCCGGTGGCGCCGGGGCGGCCTTGCGGCCGGGTGATCCGGGCTTGCCGGGCGCGGTGTCGGCCGAGTCGCCCCAGGAGTCGGGCAGCGCGTTGTCGGCACTGATCAGGTGCTCGACGGTGAGCCGGTCGCCCGCTGCGGTCTGCCGCAGGCCCGCGCCGCGGTTGTCCCGCACGGCGCAGCCGGTGACGGTGACCGGGTCGGCGGTGTCGACGCGGACGCCATCCCCCACGCTCGCGTCGATCCGGCAGTCGTCCAGGGTGGCCCGGGAGCCCGCCGCCAGCAGTACGCCATGGGCGCCCGACTCGCCGAAGTGGGCGCGCAGCGCGGACAGTTCGCCGCCGCCCTCAACGAGGACACCGGATGCGGCGGAGGACCGGACGCTGCCGTCCCGCAGGGTGAGGAGGCCCTGCGGCCCGACGTGGACGCCTACCTCGCCACTGGCCTCGACCGTGCTGTCGCCGATCTCCGGGTGGCCGCCGCCGGCGGCCCGGATGCCGGCCTTGCCCGCGCCGTGGATCTCGCAGGACTCCAGCCGGCCGCGGCCGTCCTCGACGACCTCGACGCCGTGGCCGCCCGGCGAGGTGATGCGAGCCCGGCGCAGCAGCGGCTGGGCGCCGGAGCGGATCAGGACGCCCGTCCCGGCCGGGTCGGCGACGTGGAGCCCGTCGAACTCCGCCAGCGAGTCGTCCTCCAGGACGATCGCGGCCGACGTGACGGGCCCCGCCGCGCAGTCGCGGACGGCGGTGGTCGTGAGCATCGGTGTGCTCGCGCCCCGTACGAGGACGGCGGGCGCGGCCGAGGCGTCGAAGTCGCAGCCGTCGAAACTGCCACGGGAGCGCTCGGTGACGGCGAGGCCGCCGCCCGCCGTGCGCAGGGTGCGGCAGTGGCGGAGCTCGGGGTCGGCGCCGGAGGCGAGGGCGATGCCGAGCCCCGTGGTGTCGGACACCGTCACCTCGTCGAGGGCGGGACGGGCGTCGCTGGTGATGTAGACGCCGATGGCCGTGTCGTGCACGGTCGTCTGCCGGACCCGGGTGGAGCTGCTGCCTTCCAGCGCGACGGCCGGCTTCTGCGCGCCGGAGATGTCGCAGTGCTCGACGGTGCCGTGCGCCGAGCCGTTGGCGAGGACGCCGTTGCCCCGGGTGTCGCGGATGCGGCAGCCGCGCACCGTCGTACGGGCCTCGTCGCTGAGGACCACACCCGAGGTGCCCAGGTTCTCCACGACGCAGTCCGCGATGACGCTTCCCTCGGGGGACATGTCGACGATGCCGGCGCCCGCCGGGTTGGTGATGCGGCAGCCGCGCAGGGCGAGCGCCCCGGTCTCCCTCGCCAGGACGGCGGTCCACCCCGATCCGAGGACGGTGCAGCCGTCCATGCCGATCTGGCCGCGCGGTGCGTCCACGACGGGGAGGTCGTCGGCACCGCCGCGCAGGGTGAGATCGGTGAGTGTCACCGCGTCGGCGAGGAGGACGAGGGCGCTGCCCCGGCGCGGGCCTATCTCGACGCTGCCGGGTTCGCCGTCGGCGACGAGCGTGACGCGGTTGCGTACGGTCAGGTTCTCCGGGTAACGCCCGGGGGCGATCTGGATGACCGCTCCGGTGCGCGCCGCGGCCAGGGCCTCACCGATCGTCCGGAAACCGTTCGGTCGTTCCGGTGACACCGTGAGCAACTGCCGTGACACGCCCTGAACCTCCTCGCTTCGCCGCCGGTTCTGATCCTTGCCGATGCCGGAGGACGGTACGGGAGGGCCTCGGTGTGCGCTGCGTGAAGGCTGGGCGAACGGCGGGTGTCCGGCCGGGCGTTGGCGGTGACGGCGCTGTGCCGTGGGCGTCGCCCCGGCGTCATCTGACGTGCCTAGCGTGTCCGCCATGCGCCCCTGCCGCCACCGTGCGTCCGCCGGCCCGGGAACGAAGGCGGTTCTCGCCTCCCTCGTGACCGTCGTGGTGGCGGCCGGTGTCACGCCCGCCCATGCCGCCGACTCGGTCGAACTCCCCGTCGTGCGTGCCTTTCTCGCGCCGGGCGAGAGGTGCGCGGGGGCGTCCGGCCGGAGCGCCGAGGCGGAGCCGTGGACGGTGCGCGCGCTGGGGCTG
>NZ_BAAHCA010000269.1:0-5558 GCF_054776295.1 Streptomyces sparsus | reverse complement strand
CCTCGCGGGGCTGCTGCCGGTTGTCGGCGGGGTCACCGCCCTGCTCCAGACAGCCG
This sequence comes from Streptomyces sparsus, assembly GCF_054776295.1. Classification (NCBI taxonomy): domain Bacteria; kingdom Bacillati; phylum Actinomycetota; class Actinomycetes; order Kitasatosporales; family Streptomycetaceae; genus Streptomyces; species Streptomyces sparsus. The sequence goes on along the minus strand of NZ_BAAHCA010000269.1, from coordinate 5,502 downwards.
TCGCCGGCCCACTGGAGCACTTCGCGCACGCTCCAGCCCGGGCGGGGACCGGCGGCCCGCAGCTGCTTCGCCCAGCGGTCGAAGTCGTGCCGCTCGCGGGCTCTTTCCAGCCGCTCACGCTGTCCCGGGCGCCGGGTGTCCTCCTCCCACAGCCGCCAGGGGCGGGGTTCGAAGGCGTCCCTGAGCGCCGCGGCCAGTTCCGCGTCGCCCTCGGGCGTCTGCGGGAAGCGGGCGAGCACCGGTTCACCCAGGGCGCGCAGGCCGTCGTCGTCGTCGCGCACCGCGAGCTCGTCCAGGGCCCACTGCCAGTTGGCGCCCTGCGCGGCGTAGCGGCGCAGCAGCAGCAGCGCCGCGGTGTCGCCGTAGGACGCCAGGTGGCCCAGCACGGACAGGGACAGGCCGGTGCGCTCCTCCGCGGTGTCCGTGCCGTCCTCGGGCGCGAAGAGGTGCTCCTCGACGGCGTCGAGCGGAGCGCGCAGCTCGGTGTGCAGCCGGGCGTAGTACAGCGAACGGTGTTCCAGTTGCCAGTCCCGCCTGGGGTCGCGCCGCAGGCACTGCCGCAGCGCGGCCAGCGCCTCGGGGCGAGGCGCCGCCAGCGCGTGCAGCGTGCCGTCACCGCGGCCCCGCTGCAGGAGGCCGAGCAGCGTGCCGCTGGGCGCTATGTCTGGATCGACGTGTTCGGCGTACATACAGGTCAGCATCCGGTGCGGGGTGTTCGACTGGCAACGGGATTTACGTTTCCGCCGGTGGGAGCGGCGGAAACGGGGTGCGCGGGATGCGCTGGGCGACGGTGCGAGAGCGTACCCGGGGCCGGTGAGGGCCTACGAGGGGCGCAGCCTACCGGGGCGCCTTCGCTCCCGGCGAGGCCGGTACGACGCGGCCGGACGGGGCCACGCCGAGGACATATGCCGGAAGCACCACCGTATCGGGTGTTGCCAAATCCCTTACGGACTGTCGCGCGCTGTGCAAGAGTCGTTACCCGGCCCTACTCTCCCGGCGTCCGCCGGTGAAACGCCCGTATCGGAGTACGCGATGCCCTCCCAAGTCCCCGCGGATCGTTCCGCCTCTTCGGTGGCCGAGCGCGGCACCCTCGACTCCCTCATCACGCAGACCCGTCGGCTGCGCGGCTCGGTGGACGCCGTCCGGCAGGGCACGGTGGACGAGGACGGCCTCCCGATGGGCGAGGACGCGCGACAGCGGTGGCAGCGTGCACTGTGCGAGCTCGCGGTTCATCAACTGGACTCGGTGGGCAGGCAGTTGGATCAGCTCCGGGACGGCCCGCCGGCACCGTCGGCCGGCGGCCCCCAGTCGGCTGCCGGCGCGTCGGCGGCCACCGCGCAGGCCGCGCCGGAGCGCGCCGGCAGCGCGGAGTGGAACCTGCGCACCGACGAGGTGCAGTGGTCGTCGGAGCTGTACACGATCTTCGGCCGCGATCCCGCGGACGGGCCCCTCTCCCTCGACGAACTGCCCACCTGGCTGCTGCCGGACGACCAGGTCTGGATGATGGAGGCGGTCACCGACTGCCTGGTCGACGGCAAGCCCGTCAACGGCGAGTTCCGCATCGTGCGCCAGGACGGCAGCGTACGCACCCTGCACATGGTGGGGGAACCGGTACTCGACCGCGACGGCAGCACCCTGTCGCTGTGGGCGGTGCTACGGGACGTCAGTGCGCTGCGCAGGACCGAGCAGGCCGTGCGGGACAGCACCGATTCACTGCGGCAGGAGCGGCACGCTGCCGAGACGGAGCACCGGCTGGCCGTGGAGCTCCAGGAGTCGGTACTGCCGCCGTGGCGCGGCGCACTGCGGTTCCCGCACAGCGAGCCGGTCGCCGGCACCCTCGACGTGGCGGCGCACTACCTGCCCGCGGCGGCGAGTGCGCTGATCGGCGGCGACTGGTACGACGCGCTGGAACTGCCAGACGGCAGCACGCTGTTGAGCGTCGGCGACCTCACCGGCCACGGTGTGGCGGCCACCTCCGGCATGGCGATGCTGCTGGGCGCGGTACGCGGCATGGCCGTGGCGGGCGTCGCCCCCGGCGCGTTGATGGGGCACCTCAACCAGTTGCTGGACGCGGCGGCACAGCCCGCGCTCGGCAGCGCCCTGTGCTGCCGCTACGAACCGGGGACGCGGGTGCTCACCTGGGCCCAGGCAGGGCATCCGGCACCGTGGCTCTACCGTGCGGGCAGCGCACGTCCGCTGCCGCAGCCCGACGGTGTGCTGCTGGGCGCGACGAGCGGAGCCGTCTACGGCCAGCAGCAGCAACAGCTGGAGCCGGGCGACCTGCTGCTGCTGCACACCGACGGGCTGGCCCCGCGCGCCTACCACGCGGACCCGGAGCAGCCCTCGGCCACCGATCGCCTGCTCGCGCTGGCCCCGCGGTTCGGCCGGGCCCGAACGGCACGTGAATGCCTGCGGGTGATCGTGGACGAGTTCGGTACCGCCCGAGAGGACGACGGCTGCGCGCTGGTGGCCCGGATCGGCACCTGACCGCCCCGCGTACGACCGCTCCACGTCGGCGGGGCGCTCCCCGCAGCGCGACTCCCCTCGACGCACCCCGCAGCGTGCGTCGCCCTGGCTGCCGGAATCGCCCTGCGGGTGACGGGCCGGAACCCGGTCACACCGAGAGGTGCTTGGGGCTCTTGACGCCGCTCCCGCTGCGGCCACTGCCGCGCACCTGCCTGGGCAGGGCCGACTGGATCTCCTCCCTGAGGTCCTCGATCTTGGCGTAACCGGAGTAGTGGCCGGTGAGCCGGTACATCTCGCGCAGGCGGTCCCAGGTCCGGTGCGAGGAGTTCTCCCCGATCGAGACCAGTGCCAACCGCGCGTACCGGTCGGCCTGTTCCGGGTCGTCGGCGATGAAGCAGGCCGAGGCGAGGGAGATGTAGTCGAAGATCTTCGACCGCTGCCGGCTGTCCTCCCGCAGTCGCAGCGCCTGCTTGGCGTGCACCTCGGCGGTGCGTGCCGCGCTCGGATCGTGCTCGGCGAGCGTGCGGAACGCCAGCGCCTGCATGCCGTGCAGATCCGCCTCGTCGAACATCTGCATCCAACTCGGCGGGGCCACGTCGCCCTTGTCCGACACGAAGAGCTCCTCGGCCTCGCCCAGCGTGCGACGCATCGCCTGCCCCTGCCCCATGGATGCCTGCGCCCACGCCTCGATGGTGTGGAGCATCGCGCGGGTCCGCGGCAGCGTCTGGTCGCCCGAACCGGACTTGGCCAGCTTCATCAGGTCCAGCGCGTCGTCGGGCCGGCCCAGATGCACCATCTGGCGGGCCGCCCGGGACAGCGCCTCCCCTGCCCGCGGCCGGTCGCCACCCTCCCTGGCGGCGTGCGCGGCGATGACGAAGTACTTCTGGGCGGTCGGTTCGAGCCCCACGTCGTGGGACATCCATCCGGCCAGCACCGCGAGGTTGGCCGCGACGCCCCACAGCCGGCGCTGGAGGTGGTCGGGGTGGCGGTGGGCGAGCATGCCGCCCACCTCGTTGAGCTGCCCGACGACCGCCTTGCGCTGGAGTCCGCCGCCGCGGGCGGCGTCCCAGGCGCGGAAGACCTCCACCGAGCGTTCCAGTGCGTCGATCTCCTCGCTACCGACGGGAACCGCCTCGTAGGCGTCGAAGGCCGCTGTCTCGGCGGTGAGCCGGGCGTCCTGGGCCGAGGCGGCGGAGGAGGCCGCGGACGGGTCGGTGAGGAGCCAGTCGTGCAGTGAGCTGTGCAGGGCTGAGCCCGCGGCGAGCGCGGCACCCGCGCCCACCAAGCCGCGTCGGTTGAGCATGAGGTCCATTCCCGTGAATTCGGTGAGGACCGCGGCGGTCTGCTCAGGTGCCCAGGGCAGTCCGTGTACGGACTGCCGTCGTCCTGCTGCTCCTGGCCGGCCGAACCCGAGATCCTCGATGGTCACGACACGGCCGAGTCGCTCGGTGAACAGGGAGGCCAACACCTTGGGCACCGGGTCACGGGGGGACTCCCCCATGTCGATCCAGCGCCGTACCCGCGAGGTGTCGGTGGCCAGTTGGGGATGGCCCATGGCCGCCGCGTGGCGGTTGACCAACCGGGCGAGTTCGCCCTTGGACCAGCCTGCCAGGCCGAACAGGTCCGCCAGGCGGGTGTTGGGTCCTTTGTTCACTTCAAGCCCCCAGGTTCTCGGCTGAGTTGACAGTAACCGCCGTGCCAGGGGGCTGGGAGCATTCGCCAGGGTTCGCCAGGGTGCGCCAGATGGTGTGCCACCCGTTCGCGGGTGTCCTGTAGGAAGCGCGCCACCCCGGCCCGGTCTTCGACCAGGCGGCTGACGGCATTCCCCAGGGTGCGACACAGCCCGTTCGACACCAACCTGTCGACACACCTGTTCGACCGGGCCGGGGGCGCGCGTCCATCTGTCGGCGCACGAAGGGATCCGGCCAGCTCATGTATCAAGCAACATCCCCCGTGTCCGCCCCGCCCCGGCCCCGCTTCCAGCACTACACGGGAGCCGCCCCCCAGGACCGGACGCGACGGCCCCACGGCCCGGCGTCACCCGCAGGGCAGCCTGTGTTGAGCGGGAGGCTCGACCTCTCCGGCCCGCACGGCGCGCGCATCCGCGCGGCACTCAGCTCGGTGCACCGGATCTGCCCGGACTTCCACGCCGTGCAGGTGCTGCGACGCAGCGGCCGGACGGTCGTTCTCGCGGGCACCATCGGCCGGAGCCCCGCCGTCGCCAAGTGCCTGCTCGACCACTCCCCCGCCTGGACGGAGCGGTTCAGGCAGGAAATAGCCGCCTACCGTTCCTTCGTCCGCCACCGGCCCCCGGTGCGGGTGCCCCGCCTCATCGCCGCCGACCCCGACAACTGCACCCTCGTCATCGAGCGCCTGCCCGGCCGACCGGCCGGCCTCCACCGCAATCCGTCCGGCACCCCGCAGCGCGCCGAGCTGCGTACGCTGCTCGGCGCCTTCACCCGCCTCAACTCCTGGCGCCCGCCGAGCGGCCTGTTCGAACGTCCGCTGGACTACGGGACGAGACTCGCCCGGTTCCACGAGCTGGGGCTGCTGACCGACCGCGACCTGGACGACCTGCACAAGCTGCTGCACGGCGTGGCCCACCCCGGCGGGCTGGCACGTCCGGCCTGGCAGTTCTGCCACGGCGACGCCCTGCCGGCGAACATGCTGCTCTCCCCCACCGGCCCGGTACTGGTCGACTGGGAGCACGCCGGCTGGTACCTGCCCGGCTACGACCTGGCCACCCTGTGGTCGGTGCTCGGGGACTCGCCGGTCGCCAGGCGGCAGATCAGCCAGCTGGCGCAGAGCGAGGGCACACCCGCACGGGACTCCTTCCTGGTGAACCTGATGCTGGTCCTCACCCGGGAGATCCGGACGTGCGAGACGGCGGTGCAGCGCACCATGCGGGAGCCGGTGGGCGGCGCCCCGGGTGCCGAGCAGCCCGGAGTGCCGGCGTCCGGTGAGGAGCAGCGGCTGCTGCTGCGGCGGCTGCACGACGACTGCGCGCTGGCCAGGCGAGCGGTGCGGGCCGCAGTC
>NZ_BAAHCA010000268.1:0-5558 GCF_054776295.1 Streptomyces sparsus | reverse complement strand
ATACCGGTGTGGAGGGCGCGGCTGCCGGAGGACGCGAACACCACCTCGTCCGGTCGGCAGCCCACCTCCTCAGCGGCGCCCTGCCGGGCGGCGTCCAGCAGCAGCCGGGCCCGGCGCCCCTCCCGGTGCAGCCTGGCCGGGTCGGCCCAGCCTTCGTCCAGGGCGGCGAGCAACGCCTGCCGGGCGACGGGGTGGAGGGGAGCGGCCGAAGCGGCGTCGAAGTAGGGCACCCTCCGACGCTAACCCGTTCCCGGCCCGCTCGCGGCCGCCGCAGTGCGCGTTCCGTCACCGGAACCTCCGCCGCGTCCACCGGGCTGGTCCCGCGGTCACAGCTCTGCGACCCGAGCACCAGTCCTCGTAACCCACCGCCGCCCTGGTGACATCACTCGGCTCGTCCAGCGGGCACTCCCTCTCGGCCTCGTAGAGCGCCCGCGGGCCGCCCGCCAGGTCGGCGGCCGTGCACAGCCGGGCATCCGCGGCCCTGAGCCCGCGCACGTCTATCGTCATGAGCCCGGACGGTACGCCGCCCCCGGCCCGCACACCCGTCACTTCCCGCCCGTCCTCCCGCACGCAGGAGAAGTCGTTGTCCTCGCAGTCGCTGCGCATCACCGTTGATTCCGAAGCCTCCGCCGCGCCCTACGAGCAGCTGCGCGCCCAGATCGCCGAGCAGGCCCGCGCGGGCCTGCTGCCGGCCGGGTACAAGCTGCCCACCGTCCGGGCGCTCGCCGCCGACCTGGGACTGGCGACCAACACCGTCGCCAAGGCGTACCGGGCGCTGGAGTCGGACCAGGTGGTCGAGACCCGCGGCCGCAACGGCACCTTCGTCGCCGCCCTGGGTGACACCGCCGCACGGCAGGCCGCCGGTGCCGCCCAGGAGTACGCGCGGCACGCCCGCCGGCTCGGGCTGAGCCGCGAGGCCGCGGTCGCCGCCGCCGAGACCGCCGTCCGCGCCGTCTACCAGGAGGACTGATGGAACGAGGACCGGGAGAACCGCACTCCACCCGGCCGACGGCGCTGGTCCGACGTCCCGGCCCCCGCCTCGCCGACGGCCTGCTCACCCACCTCGACCGGGTGCCCGTCGACACCGGACTGGCCCTCGCCCAGTGGGAGCGGTACACCGAGGCGCTGCGGCGGCACGGCGGGCACACCGAGCAGGTCGAGCCCGCCGACGACTGCCCCGACGGGGTCTTCGTCGAGGACACCGTCGTGGTGTACCGGGACGCCGCCCTCATCACCCGGCCCGGCGCCGAGACCCGCCGGCCGGAGACCGTCGGCACCGAAGCCGCCCTCGGCGCGCTCGGCTACACGCTGCACCGGATCGAGGCGCCCGGCACGCTCGAGGGCGGCGACGTGCTGAAGGTGGGCGACACCCTCTACGTCGGACGCGGCGGGCGCACCAACGCCGCGGGCGTCGAACAGCTCCGCGCGGTGTTCGAGCCGCTGGGCGTCACCGTCGTCCCGGTGCCGGTCAGCGTGGTGCTGCACCTGAAGACGGCGGTCACCGCGCTGCCCGACGGAACGGTCATCGGGTACCCGCCGCTGGTCGAGCACCCCGAACTGTTCCCGCGGTTCCTGCCCGTGCCCGAGGAGAGCGGGGCGCACGTCGTGCTGCTCGGCGGCGGCAGGCTGCTGATGGCGGCCGGCGCGCCCCGCACCGCCGAACTGCTCACCGGCCTCGGCCACACGCCCGTACCCGTGGACATCAGCGAGTTCGAGAAACTGGAGGGCTGCGTCACCTGCCTGTCGGTCCGGCTCCGCGACCTGCCCGCGCGCGACAGCCGGGCCGCCCCGAGGAGACCGGAGCCACCGGTCATTCCGTAGGTCACACGGCGGCACGTGCACAGGGTGGACGCCGCGCGGCGTCCGGTGGCGACGCGCCGGACCGCTCGGCGTGGGCTTCGACCACAGGCCGAGCGGTCGGCGTCCCGGAGCTCCCCGGGTCCGCACACCTGTATCCGCGTCTCACCGTCTCCCGGTGTCGGACCGTGTGCTCCATGCCAGCGTGGACAGGCCCAGGAGTACGGCCACGCTGGTGGCGGTCACCACGGTGAGGCCCGTCTCGACCGACCAGCGGCCGGTGGCCAGCAGGAGCTGGGCGAGCAGCACGTTCGCCGCCATCGATCCCAGCAGGGCGACCACCGTGCGGCTGAGCGGGTCGAGGCCGCGCAGCCCGGCGAAGAGCACCGCGGCCGGGGCAGCCAGCAGGAAGAAGAAGACCAGCGGGGCCCGGAGCGGCAGCGCCGGCGGTGCGAGTACCAGCGTTCCGCCGGTCAGGGCCACCGCGAGTGCGCTGCCCGCCGGCACCCGCACGGACGTGGCGGCGAAACGAACTGAGCGATCATCGTACTTTTCCCCCATAGCCTGCATGGGTGACTTTGCCCCCCGAAGCGCCGGATGCCAGGGTTCACAATGTGGGGGCGGGATCGCGTGCCAGTCAAGGGGGCAAGGGGTCCCGGGCGCCGATCCGCGGCCGGGCGCGCGCCGGGTCGGTGGAGTCCGAGCGGTGGAGTTTCCGCGTTCGGAGCGATGGTAGCGGCGGGTCACCGGTGTGAGGTCCGCAATACCCGCGGGGGCGCGCCGGGGGCGCGCGGGAGTGGAATTGCCGAGCCCTGTGCCCTGTGCACCGCCTTCCCGCGCTGGTCGGGCTCCCTTGCGACCTCGATCGGGGCCGTTGAAGCTGTTCGCCAACCCCCTTGCGGGGAAGGTGTATCCCATGCCGGGATACACGGGTGTCGTTGCCGGACGGTAGGGTTACGCTGCCCGGGCCGGGTGCCGTCATACGGGTGGGGAGTGTCATGGAGCGGATAACAGTGCGCAGTAGGCCTCGAGTGCCTGCCATCAACTGCGGTTCGACCGCGAGCAGTTCGCGGCTGGACCGGCATCTGAGTGTGCTCGGCGGCCCCGCGCTGCCGCAGGGCGAGGCGGAGGACCCCACCACACTCATGCGGGAACTGACCACACGGGACCACCTGCGCACCCGGTCCAGTCGTGGTGCCCGGGTCTCCCTCTTCGCGCCGCTGCGCCGGCTGCGCCGCTCGCTCTTCGGCGGTCGCGGCTGAGCGCGGCGCTGCACCGGCCGGTGGCGCGGCCGCGAGCGGGCGGCCCGGTCCCGGCTCAGTCGGCCAGTACGTTCTCCACCGTCACCGAGAAGGAGAAGCGGTCACCCCGGTAGTGGATGCGCACCACATCCACCGCACGCCCCTCCCCGTCGTACGTCACTCCCGTGTAGTGCAGGATCGGACTCAGCAGCGGCACCTCCAGCAGCCTGGCGGTCTCCGGATCGGCCAGCCGCGCCTCCACGGTGTCCGTGATGCGGGAGATCCGCACGCCCACCTCGTCGCGCAGCAGCTTCGTCATCGGCATGCGCAGCAGGTCCGCCGGCTTGATCTGCGCGGCCGTCTCCGCCCGCACCAGGTTCTCGGCCCAGTTCGTCGGTTCACCGCTCGCCGGATCCCGGCGCAGCCTGCGGTAGGACACCGCCTCCGGCACGCCGGGGAAGTACTCGGCGAGTTCGGTCGGTACCGGCGCCGGACCGTGGCCGAGCAGCGTGGTGACCTCCCCCGACTGCTGGGCCACGATGGTGTCCACCGAGCCGAGCAGCCGTACGGTGCGTCCCCGACGGGCCTCCGGCTCGATGAACGTGCCACGGCGGCGGTGCCGGCTGATCAGCCCCTCCGTCTCCAGCTCCTTCAGCGCCTGGCGCATGGTCAGCACACTCACCCCGTAGTGCTCCGCGAGGGCCTCCTCGGTCGGCAGCCGGAGCGGTGCCTCGGGGGAGCGGCCCAGGATCGAGGCCCGCAGGGACTGCGAGACCTGGTACCAGAGCGGAAGCTTGCGGTTGAGCTCCAGGGAGTCGGGGGCGAAGACGGTCAATGTGCCTCCGTGCTGATCATGTTATGACGTGAAGTGTCGCTCCAGACCCTGCCACACATCGTCGTAGCCGCGCTGGAGATGGTCGGCGTCGAGTGCCTGCCCGGTGGTGATCACCGGCCACCTGGTCTCGAACATGAACGCCAGCCCGTCGTCCACCCGCTGCGGGACCAGCTCCGCGGCGCTCGCCCGGTCGAAGGTCTCCCGGTCGGGGCCGTGCGCCGACATCATGTTGTGGAGTGAGCCCCCGCCCGGCACGAAGCCCTCGGCCTTGGCGTCGTAGGCGCCCTCGATCAGGCCCATGTACTCGCTCATCACGTTGCGGTGGAAGTACGGCGGGCGGAAGGTGTTCTCACCGACCAGCCAGCGGGGCGCGAAGACCACGAAGTCCACGTTCGCCAGTCCCGGTGTGTCCGAGGGGGAGGTCAGCACCGTGAACAGGGACGGGTCGGGGTGGTCGTAGCTGATGGAACCCAGGACGTTGAACCGCCGCAGGTCGTAGCGGTAGGGCAGATTGCTGCCGTGCCAGGCGACCACGTCCAGGGGGGAGTGGTCGTACCGGGCCGACCACAGGTTGCCGCAGAACTTGTTGACCACCTCCACCGGCCCCGCGGTGTCCTCGTAGGCCGCCTGCGGGGCCTCGAAGTCCCGGGCGTTGGCAAGGCCGTTGGCCCCGATCGGGCCCAGTTCCGGCAGGTCGAAGGGCCGGCCGTAGTTCTCGCAGACGTAGCCGCGGGCGCTGGCGTCCAGCAGTTCCACCCGGAACCGCACACCACGCGGCATCAGCACCACATGCCCCGGGTCGGCGGCCAGCCGGCCGAACTCGGTGTGCAGCAGCAGCCCGCCCTGTTCGGGCACGATCAGCAGCTCGCCGTCGGAGTCGCTGAACACCCGGTCGGTCATGGAGGTGTCGGCGGCGTAGAGGTGGATCGCCATGCCCGCGCGCTGCCGGGCGTCGCCGTTGCCGCCGACCGTCCACAGCCCGGACACGAAGTCGGTGCCGGCGGCCGGCTCGGGCAGCGGGTTCCAGCGCAGCCGGTTGGGGTCGGGGACCTCGGTGAAGGGAGCGGTGTGCAGCCTCGCGCCCCCCGGGGCCTGCGGCAGCCGGTGGAACGTGGGGTGGGCGGCGGAGGGACGGATCCGGTACAGCCAGGAGCGCCGGTTGTGCGCCCTGGGTTCGGTGAAGGCCGTACCGCTGAGCTGTTCGGCGTACAGCCCCAGCGGCGCCCGCTGGGGTGAGTTCCGGCCCACCGGCAGCGCTCCCGGCACCGCCTCGCTGCTGTGCTCGTTGCCGAAGCCGGTGGAGTAGGTCAGTGCCTCCGCCGTCTCGCGTGCCCGTCCGCCGACGTCCATGTCCCGACACTCCCGCCGCAGAAGAATTCCTTTAGGAGACCATAGGAATAAGCCGGGGTCGCTGCAAGCCCTTCCGCATCACGAAAGAACGCCGGTCGAGGACTCGCGGTGTCCCCGTGCTCAGGCGGGGTCCGACTCCCTGAGGCCCGGCTCCCTCAGTACGGGCAGCCGGGCGAGCAGCCGGGCCGCCTCCTGGTGGTCGCGGTGCGGACGCAGCACGGCACGCAGCTCCGACGCCGCCAGGTCGGCCTCCCCCGAGCGCAGCGCGGCGCGGTCGTCGAGAAAGCCGTGCCACGCGCTGAGCGACTCCTCCAGCCGCCCGGCCCGCAGCAGGA
>NZ_BAAHCA010000267.1:0-5591 GCF_054776295.1 Streptomyces sparsus | reverse complement strand
AGCTCCGGCTGCGGGCGCCGGCGGCCCGCGGGCAGGTCCCGCAGCAGCGGCTCCAACTGCCCGGCGGTACGGGCCGCGTAGGCCGCGTCGAGACGCTCGGCGTGCTCCTCGGCGTCCAGCCGGCCCTCGGCGAAGGCGTCCCGCAGGATGTGCGCCACCCGTTCGCGGTCCGCGTCCGAGGCGAGCACGTCGGCGGGCCGGACGCCTTCGGACCGTCGCGGAGCGGGGGACTCGGCGGGCTGTTTCCGCATCGGGATCTCGTTCACCCCTCCACCCTAGCCAGACGCGATACATCGCGACCAGACCCCGGACGGGACCGACCCACGGGCGCAGCGGGACCCAGGGTCGGGACGGGGCAGAGGACCCGGAGGGCCGGGGGCAGGTGAGCGGGACCTCACACCTGCGGCCGGCCCGCCGCGTTCTACGCTGTGTGGCGCGCCGTGTGTCGGCGCGCTCATTGTCGAGAGGAAGAGAAGAGCCTCCCCATGGTTGACAGCTCCCGTCCGGCCGGCCCGGCGTTCCGCTACACGGACCTGCTCCCGCTGGGCGAGGACACCACCCGGTACCGGCTGGTCACCTCCGAGGGCGTGAGCACCTTCGAGGCCGACGGCCGGACCTTTCTCCGGGTCGAGCCGGAGGCGCTGGCCACGCTGGCAGCCGAGGCGATGCACGACATCTCGCACTACCTGCGGCCCGACCACCTGGCGCAGCTGCGCCGCATCCTCGACGACCCGGAGGCCAGCGGCAACGACAAGTTCGTCGCCCTGGACCTGCTGAAGAACGCCAACATCGCGGCGGCCGGAGTGCTGCCGATGTGCCAGGACACCGGTACCGCGATCGTGATGGGCAAGCGCGGCCAGCAGGTGCTCACCGCCGGCGGTGACGAGGAGGCGCTCTCCCGGGGCATCCACGACGCCTACACCCGCCTCAACCTGCGGTACTCCCAGATGGCGCCGCTGACCATGTGGGACGAGAAGAACACCGGGACGAACCTGCCCGCCCAGATCGAGCTGTACGCGGCGGACGGCGACGCGTACAAGTTCCTCTTCATGGCCAAGGGCGGCGGCTCGGCGAACAAGTCCTTCCTCTACCAGGAGACGAAGGCGGTGCTGAACGAGGCGTCGATGATGGCGTTCCTGGAGCAGAAGATCCGTTCGCTGGGCACCGCCGCCTGCCCGCCGTACCACCTGGCGATCGTGGTCGGCGGGACCAGCGCCGAGTACGCGCTGAAGACCGCGAAGTACGCCTCCGCGCACTACCTGGACGAGATCCCGGCCGAGGGCTCGCCCGACGGGCACGGGTTCCGCGACAAGGACCTGGAGGAGAAGGTCTTCGAGCTGACCCAGCGCATCGGTATCGGCGCCCAGTTCGGCGGCAAGTACTTCTGCCACGACGTGCGCGTGGTCCGGCTGCCGCGGCACGGCGCGTCCTGCCCGGTGGCCATCGCGGTGTCCTGCTCGGCGGACCGGCAGGCCAAGGCGAAGATCACCGCCGAGGGCGTGTTCCTGGAGCAGCTGGAGACGGACCCGGCGCGGTTCCTGCCCGAGACCACCGACGAGGAGCTGGACTCCGCCGACGACGGGGTGGTCCGCGTCGACCTCAACCGGCCGATGGACGAGATCCGCGCGGAGCTGACCAGGCACCCGGTGAAGACGCGGCTGTCGCTGACCGGGCCGCTGGTCGTCGCCCGGGACATCGCGCACGCCAAGATCAAGGAGCGGCTGGACGCGGGTGAGGAGATGCCGCGGTACCTGCGCGACCACGCGGTGTACTACGCCGGTCCGGCGAAGACCCCCGAGGGTTACGCCTCGGGCTCGTTCGGGCCGACGACGGCGGGCCGCATGGACGCCTACGTCGAGCAGTTCCAGGCGGCCGGCGGTTCGCTCGTGATGCTGGCCAAGGGCAACCGCAGCAAGCAGGTCACCGACGCGTGCGCCGCGCACGGCGGCTTCTACCTGGGCTCGATCGGCGGCCCGGCGGCCCGGCTGGCGCAGGACTGCATCAAGTCCGTCGAGGTCCTGGAGTACGAGGAGCTCGGCATGGAGGCGGTGTGGAAGATCGAGGTGGAGGACTTCCCGGCGTTCGTCGTGGTCGACGACAAGGGCAACGACTTCTTCACCGACCCCGGCCCCTCGCAGCCGTTCGTCACCAGCATCCCGGTGCGCGCGGGCAACTGAGCGGCCCCGCCGGGCCCCGTCCTCGGTACGGGGCCCGGCGGGCGGTGGCGGGGACGCGGGGCCGTCATGGGCGGGGCCCGGCGTCGTAGGCTCGATCGCATGAGTGACGAGACGAGCTACCGGACCGAGCGCGACTCGATGGGCGAGGTGCGGGTTCCCGCCGACGCCAGGTGGGGAGCGCAGACGCAGCGCGCGGTGGAGAACTTCCCCGTCTCCGGCCGCCGCCTGGAACGCGCCCACATCGAGGCGCTGGCCCGGGTCAAGGCCGCCGCGGCGAAGGTCAACGGGGAACTGGGCGTGCTCGACGAGGAGACTGCGGCGGCGATCACCGCCGCAGCCGAGGAGGTCGCGGCCGGCGGCTGGGACGAGCACTTCCCCGTGGACGTCTTCCAGACGGGTTCGGGGACCTCGTCCAACATGAACATGAACGAGGTGCTGGCCTCGCTGGCCGGCGAGCGCCTGGGCAGGCCCGTGCACCCCAACGACGACGTGAACGCCAGCCAGTCGTCGAACGACGTCTTCCCCACGTCGGTGCACGTCGCGGCGACGGCCGCGGTCACCGCGGACCTGATCCCGGCGCTGGAGCACCTGGCGGAGGCGCTGGAGCGCAAGGCGGCGGAGTTCGCGGCGGTGGTGAAGTCCGGCCGCACCCACCTGATGGACGCCACTCCGGTGACGCTCGGGCAGGAGTTCGGCGGCTACGCGGCGCAGATCCGTTACGGGGTGGAGCGGCTGCGGGCGTCGCTGCCGCGGCTGGCGGAGCTGCCGCTGGGCGGTACCGCGGTCGGCACCGGCATCAACACCCCGCCGGGCTTCTCGGCGGCGGTGATCACCGAGCTGGCCCGCACGACGGGTCTGCCGCTCACCGAGGCCCGCGACCACTTCGAGGCGCAGGGCGCCCGCGACGGCCTGGTGGAGACGTCCGGCCAGGTGAAGACGGTCGCGGTGAGCCTCACGAAGATCGCCAACGATCTGCGCTGGATGGCGTCCGGGCCGCGCACGGGCCTGGCCGAGATCAACCTGCCCGACCTCCAGCCTGGTTCGTCGATCATGCCGGGCAAGGTCAACCCGGTGGTGCCCGAGGCGGTGCTGATGGTGGCGGCCCAGGTGATGGGCAACGACACGACCGTCACGGTGGCCGGCGCGTCGGGCAACTTCGAGCTGAACGTGATGCTGCCGCTGCTCGCCCGGAACGTGCTGGAGTCGGTGCGGCTGCTGGCCAACGCGAGCCGGCTGCTGGCCGACCGCACGGTGGACGGCATCACCGCGAACGAGGAGCGGGCCCGCGAGTACGCCGAGTCGTCGCCGTCGGTCGTCACCCCGCTCAACCGGTACATCGGCTACGAGGCGGCGGCCGCGGTCGTGAAGACGGCCATCGCCGAGCGCAAGACGATCCGTGAGGCGGTGCTCGACCGCGGCCACGTGGAGCGCGGCGAGCTGACCGAGCAGCAGCTCGACGAGGCGCTCGACGTGCTGCGCATGACGCGTCCCTGACGCTGCCCGAGGGTGCCGCCCAGGACTGCGGACGGGTGGCGGACGAGGCTGCGGACGGCCGTCCGTCCGGGCCGGCCGGCGGTGCCGCTCGGGTGGTGCTCCGGAGCTGCTCGGGCGGCGCTGCGGCGGCGGCAGGGCCCGGGACGGGGTACGCCGGCTTCACGGCTCGGACGACGCCCCGCGGGTAGTATCCGTGAATGACAGCGGACATCGAGCAGGGACAGACGGGTGGTCTCGCCGGGGCCAGGTGGTCGCCCGGCAGCCACATCCTGTGGCGGTACCGCGCCAACGGACGGACCGAGCCGCACATCTGCCGGCCGGTGACGGTGGTCCGGGACACCGAGGAGCTGCTCGCGGTGTGGATGGCGCCCGGCACCCGGTGTGTGAAACCGCAGCTGGCCGACGGCACCCCGGTGCACCACGAGCCACTGGCCACCCGCTACACCAAGCCTCGCACTGTGGTCACCTCCCGCTGGTTCGGCACCGGTGTGCTGAAGCTGGCACGGCCGGGCGACCCGTGGTCGGTGTGGTTGTTCTGGGAGCCCGGCTGGCGCTTCAAGAACTGGTACGTGAACCTGGAAGAGCCGCTGACGCGCTGGTCGGGCGGGGTGGACTCGGAGGACCACTTCCTGGACATCGAGGTCTACCCGGACCGGAGCTGGCAGTGGCGCGACGAGGACGAGTTCGGCCAGGCGCAGGACGCCGGGCTGATGGATGCCCGGCAGGCCGAGCGGGTGCGGGCGGCCGGGCGGTCGGCGGTGGAGGTGATCCGTGCGTGGGGTGCGCCGTTCGCGGACGGCTGGGAGCGCTGGCGGCCCGAGCCGCAGTGGCGGGTGCCGCTGTTGCCGCGGGACTGGGACCGCGGTGATGATCCCCTGTGCACCTCTTGATGCGCCCCCCGTCGGGAACCGTAGGATCAGCCTTCCGTACGGTTCCTGGTGGTGGCCCGCACTTCGTCAACATCCCCGTACCGAAGCGGAATTGGTGAACGCCACGGAGAGGAGTCCCGTCGTGGACAACACGGACGGACAGACCGGCTACGCGGGCTGGGACCGGTCGGTGATAGACCGCACCGGCCAGGCCGAGGCGTTCGACGGCATCGGTGACCGCTACGACGAGGCGTTCCCCCACAAGGACGGGCAGGTCGCGGCCGGGGAGTGGCTCTGCCGGGAGCTGCCGCCCGGTTCCCACGTCCTGGACCTGGGCTGCGGCACGGGGCTGCCCACCGCGCGGCAGCTGGTCGACGCCGGGCACCGGGTGACGGGCGTCGACCTCTCGCCCGGCATGCTGAAGCTGGCGGTCGACAACGTGCCCGAGGGTGAGTTCCACGAGCTGGACATCGCCGACCTGGAGGCCCGTGCGCTGGCGCCGCCGGGCGGCTTCGACGGGGTGGCGGCCTTCTTCTCGCTGCTGATGCTGCCGCTTGAGGAGATCCCGGTCGCCCTGCGTATGCTGCACGGGCAGCTGCGTTCCGGTGGGCTGCTGGCCATCGCGATGGTCGAGGCGGACGTGGACGACTTCTCGATCCCGTTCCTGGGCAACGTGATCCGGGTATCGGGATACCTGCGGGACGACCTGCGCCGGGTCGTGCGGGACGCGGGCTTCGAGATCCTCGGTGAGGAGTCCTTCGCCTTCGCACCCGCAAGCACGGACGTGCCGCCCGAGATCCAGCTCTTCCTGCACTGCCGACGCCCCTAGTAGCTCCGGACGGATGGAAACCCGACACGTGACGGAGTACCCGACGCCCCACCAGTCGGCTGCCGGACCGCAGGCGGCCCGACCGGCCGAGTCCGCCATACCGCATGCCCGTGCGAGAGCGGCGGTCGCCGCGGAGGACTCCGACGTGCGTGAACCGGGCCGCCCCGGCCCCGAGGGCGCGGCGGAGGAGCTCGGCACGCAGGCCGCGGAGCACGCCCGGCG
>NZ_BAAHCA010000266.1:0-5636 GCF_054776295.1 Streptomyces sparsus | reverse complement strand
AGTTGCGCGCCGCGCACCCCGAGGGCCTCCACCGAGATCTCGATGCCGGGCGCGAAGGGGCGTCCCAGGACGCGGCCGTCACCGCTGCCGACCGACGTCACGCCCAGCACCGTGCCCGTCTGGGCGACCGGGTCGAAGTCCCGCAGCCACGGCCCGCCGCTGGCGCCCCTGGTGAGGCGGCACGGTTCGAGCAGCAGCCCGCCGACGTTCGCCTCGTGCGCGGCCGGCCGGGTCAGCAGCTCCGCCGTGCCCGCGCAGTAGCTGAGCGACTCGCCGTCGAACGGCGGCGCGGTGGGATAGCCGAACGGCGCCACCCGCACACCGGTCGGCGACGGGGAGAAGTCCAGCCGGTTGGCGCCGTACGCCTCCGCGAGCGTCCGGCCGTTCTTGCGGGCGACCGTCACGAACGCGTAGTCGTGCGGGAGTATCTCCTCCAGCTTGCGTGAGACGTCCCAGCCCGGCGGGGTGTGGTACGAGGTGATGCGCCACCCCGTCCGGACGACACCACCGGTGCCGTCCCCGTGGTGCCCGGGCGCGAACCAGCCACGGGCCGGGGTGCGCGGATAGTCCGGTGAGCGCACGCAGTGCGCGGCGGTCGCGACGACGCTGCCGCTCGGGGAGTCGACTATCGCACCGGAGCAGACGCCCATCCGCCCGTCACCGAGGTCGGTGACGAGTTTGCCGACGGTCCGCACCGTCCGGCCCTCCCAGGGGTTGCCCTGGGCGTCGGGTATGCCCCCGCCGACTCCGACTCCGGCCACGTGCGCGGTGACCGGGGCCGTGGCGGGACCGCTGGCGAGCATCACAGCGGTCGCTCCGGTGGCCAGGGCGGCTATCAGGGTGCGTATCTGCTCCATCACCCCACGGTGTGGCGCCCCGCCCCACCGGGCCAGCCGTACGGGCCGACCGGGTTACCGCCCGGGCCGTGACCGTCCCGAACGCGTCGACGGGCCGGGGCCCGCCACTCGTTCCCGTGGCGGGCCCCGGCCCGTTCGTCATGCCTCGCGCGGCGTCAGTCCCTCCGGCGCGGCCTCGGACGCCAGACGACCAGCGCGCTGGACTGCTGCACGTCCTCGTACCGGACGAGGTCACGCCGGTAGGAGGCGTGCACCTGCGCCTCGCGTTGCTGCATGGCGACCGCGGCGCCCTCCAGCGCCTGCGCCAGCTCGGCGGACCTGGCCTGGAGCGCGGCGACCTGGTTCTCCAGCTCGATGATGCGCTTGATGCCGGCCAGGTTGATGCCCTCGTCCTGGCTGAGCCGCTGCACCTCGCGCAGCAGCTCGATGTCGCGCGCCGAGTACCGGCGGCCCCGGCCCGCGGTGCGGTCCGGGGAGACCAGGCCGAGCCGGTCGTACTGCCGCAGCGTCTGCGGATGCAGGCCGGAGAGCTGCGCGGCGACCGAGATGACGTAGACGGGCGACTCGTCGGTCAGCTCGTACGGGTTGTTCCTGCGCACACCTCGGCCGTCCACCTCAGTCTCCCTTCGCGGCCTTGAACAGCGCCGCCCGGGGGTCCTCGTCCGCGGTCGCGTCGCGGTAGGACTCCAGGGTCTCCTTCGCCTTCTTACCCAGTTCCTTCGGTACCGCAAGCTCGATGGTGACCAGCAGGTCACCGCGGGTGCCGTCCTTGCGGACGGCGCCCTTGCCGCGGGCTCTCAACGTGCGCCCGCCCGGCGTGCCCGGCGGCAGCTTGAGCGTCACCGGCGGACCGCCGAGGGTCGGCACGGTGATTTCACCACCCAGAGCCGCTTCGGGGAAGGTGACGGGCACCGTCACGGTGAGATTGTCGCCGCGCCGCCCGAACACCGGGTGCGGGTCGACGTGCACGATGACGTAGAGGTCACCGTGCGGTCCACCGCGCTCCCCCGGCGCGCCCTTGCCGCGCAGCCGGATCCGCTGCCCGTCGGACACCCCGGCGGGAATGCGGACCTGCATCGTCCGCGAGCTGGTAGCCCGGCCGCTGCCGCGGCACACCTCGCAGGGGTTCTCCGCGATCAGTCCGCGGCCCTTGCAGTCCAGGCAGGGGTCGGTGAGCGAGAAGCCACCGCCGCCGCCCCGGCTGACCTGGCCGGTGCCGACACACGTCGGGCACACCCGCGGGGTGCCGTTCTTGTCGCCGGTGCCCGAACAGGCCTTGCAGGCCGCGCTGCTGGACATGCGCAGCGGCACCGTGGCGCCGTCCACGGCCTCGGTGAAGCTCAGCGTCACCTCGGACTCGATGTCCTGCCCGCGACGCGGCTGGGTACGCGCGCCCGGTCCGCCCCGGTTGAACAGGCCGCCGAAGACGTCGCCCAGGCCCCCGCCGAACCCGCCGGCCCCGCCCGGCTGACCGGGCTGGCCCGGCTGACCGCCGAACAGGTCGCCCAGGTCGAAGTTGAAGTTGCCGCCGGCACCCGGGCCGGGCCGGAACCCGCCCGCCCCCAGCAGGGCGCGGGCCTCGTCGTACTCCTTGCGCTGCTTGGCGTCGGAGAGGATCTCGTTGGCCTCGCCGACCTCCTTGAAACGCTCCTCCGCCTTGGCGTCACCGGTGTTGGCGTCCGGGTGGTACTCGCGGGCGAGTTTCCGGTACGCCTTCTTGATCTCCGCCTCGGTGGCGTCCCTCGGGACGCCGAGGACCTTGTAAAGATCCTTCTCCAGCACTTCCCTGCTGAGGCTCATCCCCGGCGTCCCTCCTTTCGTTCACCGCTCACGTCAGCCCTCGTCCGGGCCACCGCTCTCCTCGCCCGCGGCAGCCGCGTCGTCGCCCTTCGGTCCCTGCGCCCCCGGCTGCGGCTCGGCGACACCGACCCGCGCGGGGCGGATGGTGCGTTCACCGATGCGGTAGCCGGGCTGGAGGATCTGCACACACGTCGTCTCCGACACGTCGGGCGAGTACGAGTGCATCAGCGCCTCGTGCACCATCGGGTCGAAGGGCTCACCCTCCTTGCCGAACTGCTGGAGGCCCATCTTCGCGACGACCGTCTCCAGCGACTCGGCGACCGACTTGAAACCGCCGACCAGTTCACCGTGGTCCCGGGCCCGACCGATGTCGTCGAGCACCGGCAGCAGCTCGGTGAGCAGGTTGGCGACCGCGACCTCCTTGACGGCGATCCGGTCCCGGTCCACCCGGCGGCGGTAGTTGGCGAACTCCGCCTGGAGCCGCTGGAGGTCCTGGGTGCGCTCGTTCAGGGCCGTCCTGGCCTGGTCGAGCTGGGCCAGCAGGGCGACGTCCGCGGGGTCCGCGAAGTCGTCCGCCTCCTGCGCGTCATGGCCGGGGCCGTCGGTGCGCTCGGCGGGCTCCGTGCCCTCCCCTGCCGGGGCCGGCGGGCCCGCCTGTTCGGCGGACCCGCCCTGTGCCGCAGTCTCGTCGGACTGGGCTGCTTCGGCGGGGACTTCGGGCTCCTTCTTGTCGAAACCCGGGGTCTCCTCCGTCACGCGGCACCACCCTGTCGCTTGTCGTTCTTCTCGTCGTCCACGATCTCGGCGTCCACGACGTCGTCGTCACCACCGGACGCGCCCGCCGCACCGGCCTCACCGGCGCCGCCGGCGGCCTGCTGCGCCTGGGCGTCGGCGTAGAGCGCCTGGCCCAGCTTCTGGCTGGTCGCGCCGACCTTCTCGGTCGCCTCGCGGATGGCGGCGGTGTCCTCGCCCTTCAGCTTCTCCTTGAGGTCGGCCACCGCCTCCTCGACCTCGGTCTTGATGTCGGCGGGAACCTTCTCCTCGTTGTCCTTGAGGAACTTCTCCGTCGTGTAGACGAGCTGCTCGGCCTGGTTGCGGGTCTCCGCGGACTCGCGGCGCTTCGCGTCCTCGTCGGCGTACTGCTCGGCGTCGCGCATCATGCGCTCGATGTCGTCCTTCGGCAGCGCGGAGCCACCGGTGACGGTCATCCGCTGCTCCTTGCCCGTGCCGAGGTCCTTCGCGCCGACGTGCATGATGCCGTTGGCGTCGATGTCGAAGGTGACCTCGATCTGCGGCACGCCGCGGGGCGCCGGCGGCAGGCCCGTCAGCTCGAACATGCCGAGCTTCTTGTTGTAGGCCGCGATCTCGCGCTCGCCCTGGTAGACCTGGATCTGCACGGACGGCTGGTTGTCCTCGGCCGTCGTGAAGATCTCCGAACGCTTCGTCGGGATCGTGGTGTTGCGCTCGATCAGCTTGGTCATGATGCCGCCCTTGGTCTCGATACCGAGGGACAGCGGGGTGACGTCGAGCAGCAGGACGTCCTTGACCTCACCCTTGAGCACGCCGGCCTGGAGCACGGCGCCGATGGCGACGACCTCGTCCGGGTTGACGCCCTTGTTGGCGTCCTTGCCGCCGGTCAGCTCCTTGACGAGCTCCGCGACGGCCGGCATCCGGGTCGAGCCGCCGACCAGCACCACGTGGTCGATCTCGGACAGCGCGATGCCGGCGTCCTTGATGACGTTGTGGAACGGGGTCTTGCAGCGCTCCAGCAGGTCGGAGGTGAGCTGCTGGAACTGGGCCCGGGTGAGCTTCTCGTCGAGGTGCAGGGGGCCCTCGGCGGAGGCGGTGATGTAGGGCAGGTTGATCGTGGTCTCGGTGGACGAGGACAGCTCGATCTTGGCCTTCTCGGCGGCCTCACGCAGACGCTGGAGCGCCATCTTGTCCTTGCCCAGGTCCACGCCGTGCCCGGACTGGAACTGCTTCACCAGGTAGTCGACGACGCGCTGGTCCCAGTCGTCACCACCGAGGTGGTTGTCACCGTTGGTGGCCTTCACCTCGACGACGCCGTCGCCGATCTCCAGCAGCGAGACGTCGAAGGTGCCGCCACCGAGGTCGAAGACCAGGATGGTCTGGTCGTCCTTCTCCAGACCGTAGGCCAGGGCCGCGGCGGTGGGCTCGTTGACGATGCGCAGGACGTTGAGACCCGCGATCTCACCGGCCTCCTTGGTGGCCTGGCGCTCGTGGTCGTTGAAGTAGGCGGGCACGGTGATGACCGCGTCCGTGACCTTCTCGCCCAGGTAGGCCTCGGCGTCCCGCTTGAGCTTCTGCAGGATGAAGGCGCTCATCTGCTGCGGGTTGAAGTCCTTGCCGTCCAGGTTGATCTTCCAGTCGGTGCCCATGTGGCGCTTGACCGACCGGACCGTCCTGTCGACGTTGGTGACGGCCTGACGCTTGGCCACCTCGCCGACCAGGACCTCGCCGTTCTTCGCGAAGGCGACGACGGACGGCGTGGTCCTGGCGCCCTCGGCGTTGGTGATGACGGTGGGCTCACCGCCCTCGAGAACACTGACGACGGAGTTCGTCGTACCCAGGTCGATGCCGACCGCACGAGCCATTTCGCAATCCTCCAGCTAAATCCTTGAGTGGAACTGGCTCAAGCATGCCCCACGTCCGGAGATCCGTCAACAGAGCTGAGCGGAGGTGGCTCATGTCTTTTGCCGGTAAGTAGCGCATAAGGAGCGTTCACGCAGGTCAGGGGCGGGTGTTGAGGTGTGCGCCGCGCTGTGGGCCGTGGAGATCCGGTGATGTCCCCAGCGGCGGGAGCCCTCCGCTCGCCACAACCCGGCGTCCCTCGGCTGGCCCTCCCTGCTGCTGCGGGGCGGCCTGCGCCTGTGCGGTGGCCTGCGCCTGCGGGTCTCCGTCCACCGTAGGCGCCGTCCCGGGGAGCCGCCCGGGCGCGGGGCGGGGGCGACGGGGGTG
>NZ_BAAHCA010000265.1:0-5667 GCF_054776295.1 Streptomyces sparsus | reverse complement strand
CGACGAGCACGTTTCGACGTCGCGGCGCTGCCGACCGTGCTGGACGGCGTCTACCTGGACCTCGCCCCGGTCGTGCGCGCCGCGGACGCGGAGAAGGTCAACGCCGGCGACTGCATCGCCGTCAAGGGCAGCGCACGTCGTGTGTCGTCGTGTGCGCGCACGCCGTCACGGGCGGGCGTGTGTCGGGCGGTCGGTGGCTCGGTGTCACCGCCGCCGGGCCCCGGCGTGGCCGTTGAACGGCCGAAGGGCCGCCCCCGAGCAGGTGACTGCCGGGGTCGGCCCTTCGTGCCGGGCTGCGAGGAGCAGGCCGGGGCGTCAGCGGGAGCGGCTGACGGTGACCTCGACCCGCTGGAACTCCTTGAGGTCGGAGTACCCGGTGGTGGCCATCGCCCGGCGCAGCGCGCCGAAGAAGTTCATCGAGCCGTCCGGGGTGTGCGAGGGGCCGGTGAGGATCTCCTCGGTGGTGCCGACGGTGCCGAGGTGCACCTTCTTGCCGCGCGGCACGTCCTCGTGCACCGCTTCCATGCCCCAGTGGTAGCCGCGGCCCGGGGCGTCCTCGGCGCGGGCCAGCGGCGAGCCCATCATGACGGCGTCCGCGCCGCAGGCGATCGCCTTCGACAGGTCTCCCGACCAGCCGACGCCACCGTCCGCGATGACGTGCACGTAGCGGCCGCCGGACTCGTCCATGTAGTCGCGGCGGGCGGCGGAGACGTAGGCGACGGCCGACGCCATCGGCACCTGGATGCCGAGCACGCTGCGGGTGGTGTGCGCGGCGCCGCCGCCGAAGCCGACCAGCACGCCGGCCGCGCCGGTGCGCATCAGGTGCAGCGCGGCGGTGTAGGTGGCGCAGCCGCCGACGATGACGGGCACGTCCAGCTCGTAGATGAACTGCTTCAGGTTCAGCGGTTCGGCGGCCGAGGAGACGTGCTCGGCGGAGACGGTGGTGCCGCGGATGACGAAGATGTCCACGCCTGCGTCGACCACGGCCTTGGAGAACTGCACGGTCCGCTGCGGCGACAGGGCGGCGGCGGTGACGACGCCGGCGTCCCGCACCTCCTTGAGGCGCTGGCCGATCAGCTCCTCCTTGATCGGCTCGGCGTAGATCTCCTGGAGCCGGCGGTTCGCGCGGTTCTCGTCCAGCTCGGCGATCTCGGCGAGCAGCGGCTCCGGGTCCTCGTGGCGCGTCCACAGGCCTTCGAGGTTGAGGACGCCCAGGCCGCCCAGTTCGCCGATCCGGATGGCGGTGCGCGGCGACACGACCGAGTCCATCGGTGCGGCGAGGAACGGCAGCTCGAAGCGGTAGGCGTCGATCTGCCAGGCGATCGAGACCTCCTTCGGGTCGCGCGTGCGCCGGCTCGGCACTACGGCGATGTCGTCGAAGGCGTAGGCCTGCCGCCCGCGCTTGCCGCGCCCGATCTCGATCTCAGTCACGTGGTTTTGCCCTTCCGCTCTCGGCTTCCGTCCCAGTATCACCGACGCGCCCGGTGCCGCTGGAGGTGAGCGACGCCGGGCGGACGTCGGCCGGGCCGCCGCTGCTGCGGGCGACCCGGCCGGGACGGTCCTTCGGTCCGTGTCGCCCGGTGGCGACGCGGGTTCAGCGGCGCGAGTAGTTCGGCGCCTCGGTGGTCATCTGGATGTCGTGCGGGTGGCTCTCCTTGAGGCCGGCCGCGGTGATCCGGACGAACCGGCCGTGCTCCTTCATCTCCGGCACGGTCCGGCCGCCGACGTAGAACATCGACTGGCGCAGACCGCCGGCGAGCTGGTGCACGACGGCGGAGAGCGGGCCGCGGTAGGGGACCTGGCCCTCGACGCCCTCCGGGATCAGCTTGTCGTCACCGCTGACGCCCTCCTGGAAGTAGCGGTCCTTGGAGAAGGAGCGCTGCTCGCCCCGGGACTGCATGGCGCCCAGCGAGCCCATGCCGCGGTAGGACTTGAACTGCTTGCCGTTGATGAAGAGCAGCTCGCCCGGCGACTCCTCGCAGCCGGCCAGCAGGCTGCCGAGCATCACCGTGTCGGCGCCGGCGACGAGCGCCTTGGCGATGTCGCCGCTGTACTGGAGGCCGCCGTCACCGATGACCGGCACGCCCGCGCCCTTGGCGGCGAGGGCTGCCTCGTAGATCGCGGTGACCTGCGGCACGCCGATGCCGGCGACGACGCGGGTGGTGCAGATGGACCCCGGACCGACCCCGACCTTGATGCCGTCGACGCCGGCGTCGACGAGCGCCTTGGCGCCGTCGCGGGTGGCGACGTTGCCGCCGACCACGTCCACGGAGGAGTTCGACTTGATCTTGGCGACCATGTCACCGACGAGACGGGAGTGGCCGTGGGCGGTGTCGACGACGACGAAGTCGACACCGGCCTCGATCAGCGCCTGGGCGCGCTCGTAGGCGTCGCCCGCCACCCCGACGGCGGCGCCGACGATCAGCCGGCCCTCCTCGTCCTTGGCGGCGTTCGGGTACTTCTCCGCCTTGACGAAGTCCTTGACGGTGATCAGGCCCTTGATCCGGCCCTCGCCGTCGACCAGCGGAAGCTTCTCGATCTTGTGCCGGCGCAGCAGCTCCATGGCCGCGGACCTGGCGATGCCGACCTGGCCGGTGACCAGCGGCATCGGCGTCATGACCTCGCGGACCTGGCGCTCGCGGTCGAACTCGAAGGCCATGTCGCGGTTGGTGACGATGCCGAGCAGCTTGCCGGCCGCGTCCGTCACCGGCACGCCGCTGATCCGGAACCGGCCGCACAGGGCGTCGGCCTCGCGCAGCGTCGCGTCCGGGCGGATCGTGATCGGGTCGGCGACCATGCCGGACTCCGACCGCTTGACCCGGTCGACCTGGGCGGCCTGGTCCTCGATGGAGAGGTTGCGGTGCAGCACGCCCACGCCGCCCTGACGGGCCATGGCGATCGCCATCCGCGCCTCGGTGACCTTGTCCATCGCCGCGGAGAGCAGCGGGATGTTGACCTTGACGTTGCGCGAGACGTACGAGGAGGTGTCGATGTCCTGCGGTGCCATGTCGGACTCGCCGGGCAGCAGCAACACGTCGTCGTAGGTCAGCCCGAGCATCGCGAACTTCTCGGGCACTCCGTCGACGTTGTCAGTCATGACACCTTCCCCAATGGTCTTGCCCAGGCACGTTGGTCCATGCTAACGGCCGAACGGGCCGCCCCCGCACCCGATGGGCAACTCTGTGGACAACTCGGTGGACGCCTCCGTGGCAGCCCCGCCGACAGCCCGGTGGACACGGCCGCTCCTACTGCTCCGCCAGCGCCCGCAGGCGGCTGAGCGCTCTGTGCTGGGCGACCCGCACGGCCCCGGGTGACATTCCCAACACCTGCCCGGTCTCCTCCGCCGTGAGCCCGACCGCGACGCGCAGCAGGATCAGTTCCCGCTGGTGGTCGGGCAGGTTCGCGAGCAGCTTCTTGGCCCAGGCGGTGTCGCTGCTGAGCAGCGCGCGCTCCTCCGGGCCGAGGGAGTCGTCGGGCTGCTCCGGCATCTCGTCGGACGGCACGGCGGTGGAACCGGGGTGCCGCATCGCCGCGCGCTGGAGGTCGGCGACCTTGTGGTGGGCGATCGCGGCGACGAACGCCTCGAACGGCTTTCCGGTGTCGCGGTAGCGGGGCAGCGCGCACAGGACCGCCAGGCAGACCTCCTGTGCGAGGTCGTCCACGAAGTGGCGGGCGTCCCCGGGCAGCCGGCTCAGCCGGGCACGGCAGTACCGCAGCGCGAGCGGATGCACGTGGGCCAGCAGGTCGTGGGTGGCCTGCTCGTCGCCGTCCACGGCCCGCCGCACGAGCGTGCCGATGGCCGAAACGGCCGTGGGCTCGTCATCGCGCATCGGTCCATGGTGCACCGGCCCCGCGGAATCCGTTGCACCCTGCTCCTGGTTGTGCACCGAAGCGTTATACCGGAGCGCGCTCGAAGCCATCCCGCCAGCCCTCCCCAATCCGGGTCGATCCCCACCTTCGCCGTCGGCACCCGGCAGCTTCGCCCCAGGGCCTTGCGGCACCGGGCCGGGCTTGTCCGTCATCAAGGCCCCTCGCGTTCGGATGAGAAGCCCCGGCGCCGGCCGGGGAGGAATCACCCTCCAGCATGCGGCATCGGGCGGCAATGTGCGGAGTCCGCGGGCGTGCGATCCGGGCCGGGACGCACGATGCCTCCCACCGGAGCAGGTGGGAGGCACCCCGGCCGCGGGCCGGCGGTCAGCGCACCAGGCCCCAGCGGAAGCCGAGGGCCACGGCGTGGGCCCGGTCGGAGGCGCCGAGCTTCTTGAACAGTCGGCGTGCGTGCGTCTTGACGGTGTCCTCCGAGAGGAAGAGCTCCCGGCCGATCTCGGCGTTCGAGCGGCCGTGGCTCATGCCTTCGAGCACCTGGATCTCGCGGGCGGTGAGTGTCGGCGCCGCACCCATCTCGGCGGACCTCAGCCGGCGCGGCGCGAGCCGCCAGGTCGGGTCGGCGAGCGCCTGGGTGACGGTCGCCCGCAGCTCGGCGCGGGAGGCGTCCTTGTGCAGGTAGCCGCGCGCTCCGGCGGCCACGGCGAGCGCCACGCCGTCCAGGTCCTCCGCGACGGTCAGCATGATGATGCGGGCCCCCGGGTCGGCGGAGAGCAGGCGCCGCACCGTCTCGACGCCGCCCAGACCGGGCATGCGCACGTCCATCAGGACCAGATCGGACCGGTCGGCTCCCCAGCGGCGGAGGACTTCCTCGCCGTTGGCGGCCGTGGTCACCCGCTCGACACCGGGCACGGTCGCGACCGCGCGGCGCAGCGCCTCTCGGGCGAGCGGGGAGTCGTCGCATACGAGGACGGAAGTCATGGCCGCCCTCCGCTGCTGCTGCGCATCACCTTGAGCCTCCAGGCTGTTACGAATCGTCACCTGAGCGGTCGACTGCCCCGGACGCTTGCCCGAGTGCGAATTACGCCAACCGCCTCGCACTCTCAACGACGGTCACCCAAAAGAGTTACGGGCTTCGACGTCCGCCTTCAGCACTCTACGTGAGTGCCCGCACACGCAGCCGACCCTGATCACCGTCCACCTCGAGCAACCCCACTGTGCCCTATATGGAGGCTTTTGCTTCCCTTTTGTGGCGTCCATGGCTAAATTCGCAAAGAGTCATATTTACATCTACTAAGAAGATAGATGTACGGTCGGCAGTGTCGTGGTCGCTTTGGGTACACGGGAGCGTCCTGGTGCGTGCCGCGCTCCGACCCCACCTCCGGTGCCCACCGTCGGCCGACCACCAGCAGCAGTGCTCCGAGAGGACGAGCAATGGCAGATTTCTCCCGCCTTCCGGGTCCCAACGCCGACCTGTGGGACTGGCAGCTCCTCGCCGCATGCCGAGGGGTCGACAGTTCGCTCTTCTTCCACCCCGAGGGAGAACGCGGGGCGGCCCGCAGTGCGCGTGAGGCGTCCGCGAAAGAGGTCTGCATGCGCTGCCCGGTCCGTGCGGACTGCGCGGCGCACGCTCTGGCCGTACGCGAGCCGTACGGCGTGTGGGGCGGACTGACAGAGGACGAACGCGAGGAGCTGATGGGCCGGGCCCGCACCCGTCTGGTGACGGTCCAGAGTCCCGCCCACTGACGCAGAAACGTATTTTCACAGGCCGGGGGCCGGGGGCCCCGCTGTTCGCCCGGCACGGGCACGCCCCGGCCTCCGGCCGGGCGGCGCCGGAAGCTC
>NZ_BAAHCA010000264.1:0-5670 GCF_054776295.1 Streptomyces sparsus | reverse complement strand
CTGCGTGGGGCAGCGGCTCGTCCGACGGATCGAAGGAGAGGTGCGGCATGCGCCGGTCCAGCCACCCCGGCAGCCACCAGTTGGACCGGCCCAGCAGGTGCATCGCGGCCGGGACGAGCAGCGTGCGCAGCACGAACGCGTCCAGCGCGACGGCGACCGCGAGGCCGATGCCGGCCATGCCCGCCTCCCGGCTGCCGCTGAGGACGAACGACGCGAACACGCAGATCATGATCAGCGCCGCACAGTTGATGACGCGGCTGGTGTCGGCGAGCCCGGCGCGGACCGCCCGGGCGTTGTCGCCGGTGTGCACCCACACCTCGTGCATGCGGCTGACCAGGAACACCTGGTAGTCCATGGAGAGGCCGAACAGCAGCGGCAGCATGATCACCGGCAGGAACGCCAGGATCGGGCCCTCCTTGCCCATGTTCAGCAGCTCGATGCCCCAGCCCCACTGGAAGACCGCGACCAGCACACCGAAGGACGCTGCGGCCGCGATCAGGTTCATCACGGCCGCGGTCAGCGGCACCACGATGCTGCGGAACGCCAGCATCAGCAGCAGCGCACCGAGCCCGATGATCAGCAGGACGAAGCCCGGCAGCCGGTCCCCGATCAGCGTCGCGAAGTCCTTCTGCACGGCGGTGCCGCCGCCGACGTACACGGTCACCTCACCGTCGGCGAAACGGTCCCGCAACGAGTCGATCAGCTCGTCCGTCTCCTCGGCCTGCGGCGACGTGGTGGGCACCACCTGCACCACCGAGATGTCCGAGCCTGGCGGCGTCACGGGGGCCGCCACCACCACGCCCGGCAGCGCGGCGATATCCTCCGCAGCAGCGGCGAGCGCCTGCCGCTGCTCCTCCCGCGGCGTCTCGCCGACCAGTTGCAGCGGGCCGTTGAAGCCCGGGCCGAACCCCTCGGCGAGCATGTCGTACGCCTGCCGGGTGGTCTGCGACTCCAACTGGTTGCCCTGGTCGTTGGCGCCCAGCCGCAGTGACAGCACCGGGACGGACAGGACCAGCATCACCACCATCGACACCACCACCAGCAGCTTCGGCCGCCGCTGCACCACATTGGACCAGCGGATCGCCAGTCCCGACGCGGCCTCCTCCGCGACCGGGCCGTGCTCGGCCAACTGCTGCCGCTCCTTGCGGCTCAGCACCCGCAGGCCCAGCACGCCGAACATCGCGGGCAGCAGCGTCGCGGCGGCGATCACGCTCAGCACGACGGTCAGCGTCGTCGCGACGGCTATGCCGTCCATGAACCGCAACCGCAGGGTGAACATGGCCAGCAGCGCCACGCACACCGTGCCGCCGGCGAACAGCACCGCCCGCCCCGAGGTGTTCATCGCGCGCACCGCCGACTCGTGCGGATCCAGGCCCATGCGCAGACCCTTGCGGTGCCGCGTGACGATGAACAGCGCGTAGTCGATGCCGACGCCCAGGCCGATCAGCGAACCGAGCAGCGTCGCCACGTCCGGCAGGTCCCACACGTGGCTGAGCAGGATCGTCACGGCAACTCCGGTGCCCACCGCGAAACCCGCGTTGAGCAGGGGCAGCAGCATCGCGAACAGCGAGCCGAAGGCGACGAACAGCACGATCGCCGCGGCGACGATCGCCACCGCCTCGGCCAGGCCTGCCGCCGGCGTCTGGGTCTGCTCGATCGCCATGCCGCCCAGCGCGACCCGCAGATCGTCCGTGGCGGCCTCCCGGGCCCGCTCGATCAGCGCCTCGGTGTTCGCCGGCTTCAGCTCGAAGGCCTGCTCGGTGAACGTCACCTGCGCGTAGGCGATCGTGCCGTCCTCGCTGATCTGAGCGGCGCCCTCCTCGCTGTACGGGCTCACCACCCGGCCGACGTCCGGCATGCCGCCGACGTCGTCGAGCACGCCGGTCATGCGCTCCCGGACCTCCGGGTCGCGCACCGAGCCCCGCTCGGTCTGCCACACCACGTTGCTGGTGTCCCCGGCCTGCTCCGGGAACGCCTCCCGCATGCGTTCGATCGCGACGCTCGACTCACTGCCGGGGCTGCTGAACACCGCCGCGTAGGAACTGCCCGCGACCACCGCCCCCGTCCCCGTGCCGAGCAGGACGACCAGCCACAGCCCGATCACCGCCCACCGCTGCCGCAGGCACCAACGTGCCAATGCCGCCATGCTTCCCCATCTCCCCTGAAGTCCTCCGGTCCACTCCGCCGCCCCTGCCGGGCGCCGCCGGACCCTGCCCCGGAACCGCCCGCACGGTACGCGGTCAGCCTCGCCGGGCAGTCAACACAGTGCGCGGTGCGGACCGCCGGAGGGGCCGATCGGTCCGGAATCACAGGAAGCTCCAAGGGTTCCCCGGAACAATCCCGTCGCGCCGCCCGGATACTGGGCTCATGAACCCCGCCCCCGGCAGCAGCCACGACACCGCTCCGAGGCACGACACCGCCCCGCGACAGGAGACCGCCGGCCCGCGACAGGAGACCGCCGGCCACGGGCGCGGCAGGACCGCGACCGTGCTGGTCGTCGAGGACGAGCCGAGCATCGCCGACGTCCTGGGCATCACCCTGCGCTTCCACGGCTTCGACGTCGTCACCGCGGGCGGGGTGCACGCCGCGGTCGCCGCCGCCCGCCAGCACCACCCGGACGCCGTCCTGCTGGACATCGCCCTGCCCGACGGCGACGGACGGCAGCTGTGCCGGGTCCTGCGGGCCGAACGCACCGATCTCGCGGTGGTCTTCCTCACCGCCCGCGACGCGCCCGCCGAGGTCGTCCAGGGCCTCACCCTCGGCGGCGACGACTACATCACCAAGCCGTTCAACGTCGACGAGGTGGTGGCCCGGGTGCACGTGCTGCTGCGCCGCATCCGCCCGGCCGCACCGGCCGCCGACGGCCCACCGGCACCCCGCCCGCCCGTGCTCACCCACGGCGACCTGGAACTGGACGAGGCCACCTACACCGTCCGGCGCGGCGAGCGGTCCGCGGACCTGACACCGACCGAGTTCGCCCTGCTGCGGCACCTGGTGCGGCACGCGGACCGCATCGTGCCCAAGGAGCAACTCCTGCGGCACGTCTGGCGGTTCGAGCACAGCGTGGAATCCACCGTCGTGGAGACCTACGTCAGCTACCTGCGGCGCAAACTCGCCCCGCTCGGCCCGCCCCTGATACGCACCCGCCGCGGCGTCGGCTACGGCCTCCACACCCCCGCCCAGGCCACGGCCGCCGCCCGGCCCGGACCGCTCCCCGGAGCGTCCGCGTGAGCCGCCGCACCCATTCGCTGCGGGCGACACTGACCCTCAGCTCGCTCGCCATGGTCACCCTCGGCATCGTCATCGCCACCTGCGTCAGCGTCGGCGGCATCTGGCACTACCTGACGGCGAACATCGACAACGAGCTGATGGCCGGCCGGGAGGGCGTGCAGAACTCCGCGCTCAGCGTCGACCAGGCCGCCGCACTCGCCGCCATCGCGGACTTCGGCCGGCCGGTCGGCTCCGCCGAGTCGCACGGCATCACCGGCCACTACGCCGTCATCGTGCTGCTCGACGACGAGTCGGGAGCACGCGACGTCGGCGGCCGGCCCCCGAGCGAGGCCCAGCAGGCGCTGGCCGCCGCCGTGGACGAGCCGCGCGACCTGCTCGGACCGGGCGACCCGCACGACGTGAAGGCCGACGGCGTGCACTACCGCGCCACCGCGGTGGAACTGGCCGGTGGCGAGATCGTGTTGATCGCCACCTCCACCGAGGCCGTCGTCGCCACCGTGCGCAAGGTCGTCAAGCTGGAACTCATCGCCGGCGCGGTACTCATCACCGTGCTCGGCTTCGCCACCTTCCACGGCTCCCGCCGGCGGCTGCGACCGCTGGAGGACATGGTGGAGACGGCGTCCGCGATCGCCGAGGGCTCACCGGACGCGTCGAGCCTGTCCCGGCGGGTCGCCGCCCGGGAGGGCAAAGCGGTCTGCGAGGTCGAGCAGCTGCGCACGGCACTCAACGCGATGCTGCACCAGGTGGAGGCGGCGTTCATCACCCGCGAGCACGCCGCCGAGCAACTGCGCCGCTTCGTCGCGGACGCCTCCCACGAGCTGCGCACCCCGCTGTCGGCGATCCGCGGCTACCTTCAGCTCCATGAACGCGGCATGATCACCGACC
Source organism: Streptomyces sparsus (assembly GCF_054776295.1). Classification (NCBI taxonomy): domain Bacteria; kingdom Bacillati; phylum Actinomycetota; class Actinomycetes; order Kitasatosporales; family Streptomycetaceae; genus Streptomyces; species Streptomyces sparsus. Next base: position 1,554 of record NZ_BAAHCA010000264.1, on the reverse strand, counting down.
CGGCCGAACGCCGGCGCACGCTGGCCCGGATGACCGCCGAGACCGAGCGCATGGCCCGGCTCGTCGACGAGCTGCTGGCCCTCGCCCGGCTGGACCAGCGCCCCCAGCTGCGCCCCCGCCGGGTGGACCTGGCCGGCCTCGTCCGGGAGGCCGCCGCGGACCTCTCCGCGCAGCAGCCCGGCCGTCCCGTGCGGCTCGACCTGCCCGAGGAACCGGACACCGCCCGTGTGCTGGCCGACGAACCCGTGCTGCGCCAGGTCGTGGCGAACCTGCTCACCAACGTGCGCGTGCACACCCCACCGGACGCCGCGGTGCGGCTGAGGGTCACCCGGGACGCCGACCGGGTCGCCCTGCGGGTCGCCGACGACGGTCCCGGCATGGCGCCCGAGGACGCCGAGCGGATCTACGACCGGTTCTTCCGCACCGGGGCGACCGAGGGCAGCGGCCTGGGCATGGCCATCGTCCGGGCCGGCGCGGACGCGCTGGGCGGTGAGGTCTCGGTGACCACCGCGCCGGGCGCCGGCCTCACCGTCACCGTGCTGCTGCCCACCGCCGAAGGCAGCGGTCACGGCGCCTTCGACGGGGACACTGGTTTCGAGCACGCCTTCGAGGAGCCCGCCTCCGTGTCCGCCGGGGCGCCTCCGGCTGCGTCTGCGTATGCGGCTGCCGCGGCGTCTGCGGCCTCTGCTGCTGCGGACGGCGGGGACGGTTCCGGGGCGGCGGGGGAGCCCGCCGGTCAGGTCTGCTTGGAGGCGAGCTCCACGACGGTGATGTCCGCCTCCGCGCCGACCCGCACCGGCGGGCCCCAGGAACCGGCTCCGCGCGTCACGTAGAGCTGAGTGTCGCCGTAGCTCTCCAGGCCGGCCAGCGTCGGGTTCGCCAGATCGGCCAGGATGTTGCCGGGCCACATCTGGCCGCCGTGCGTGTGCCCTGACAGCTGGAGGTCCACACCCATCCGTGCCGCGTCGTGGATCACCACGGGCTGGTGGGCGAGCAGCACCGAGGCGCGGGACGTGTCCCGGTCGCCGAGCGCGGCCTCCAGGTCGGGACCGTCGCCGTAGTCCTCGCCCGCCACGTCGTTGACACCGGCCAGGTCGAAGTGGCGCAGTTCCGTCCGCTCGTTGGCCATCGGACGCAGGCCCAGCTCGCGCACGTGGTCGACCCACTCTTCCGCGCCGGAGAAGTACTCGTGGTTGCCGGTGACGAAGTACGAGCCGTCCCGCGCGGAGAGCTGGGCCAGCGGCGCCGCGGCGTTGCCCAGGTGCTCGACCGAACCGTCCACCAGGTCGCCGACCACGGCGATCGCGTCGGAGCCGGTGCGGTTGATCAGGTCGACGATGCGCTGGGTGTGCGCGCGTCCGAGGATGGGACCGAGGTGGATGTCGCTGACCACCGCGATGCGGTAGCCGTCCGCCGCGCGCGGCAGCTTGGCCAGCGGCACGCGGACCCGCTTCACCTTCGGTCCGGCGCCCAGCACTCCCCACGTGCCGTAGCCGACCGTGCCGGCGGCCACCGCGCCGGCGGTCACCGCGGCGGCCCGGGAGGCGAACAACC
>NZ_BAAHCA010000263.1:0-5675 GCF_054776295.1 Streptomyces sparsus | reverse complement strand
CGAGGCGCTGGCCGAGACGGCACGGCTGGCGGGCCCGGCCGCCCGCACCACGGCGGTGCCCGCCGACGTCGCCGATCCGGAGGCGGTGGGCGGCGTGTTCGACACGGCCATGGAAGCCGACGGCCGGGTGGACCTGCTCTTCAACAACGCGGGCACCTTCGGGCCGGCCGGGCCCCCGGACGAGCTCTCCGTCGACGACTGGCGCGCGGTGGTCGACGTCAACCTCACCGGGGCCTTCCTGTGCGCGCAGGCGGCCTTCCGCGTGATGAAGGCCCAGTCACCGCAGGGCGGACGGATCATCAACAACGGCTCCATCTCGGCGCACACCCCGCGCCCGCACTCCATCGCCTACACCGCCACCAAGCACGCGGTGACCGGCCTGACGAAGTCGCTGTCGCTGGACGGCCGCCCCCACCGCATCGCCTGCGGCCAGATCGACGTGGGCAACGCCGCCACCGAGATGACCGCCCGCATGCGGACCGGCATCCTCCAGGCGGACGGATCGGTGCGGCCGGAGCCGTCGATGGACGCGGCCGACGTGGCCCGCACGGTCCTGCACATGGCCCAACTGCCGCTGGAGGCCAACGTCCAGTTCGTCACCGTCATGGCCACCGGCATGCCGTACATCGGGCGCGGCTGACCCGGGACGCCGCAGCCGCGACGCCGGTCGACCCGGAACGGTCCGCCCCCGCCCACTCGGACCGCTCGCCACGGAGGCAGGACGGGCCGGAATAGCGGGCCCGGTCGGAGGGTTGCGGTCGGTATGACGGACTCACCAGCCCCGCTCGGCCCCGCTTCCCCGGAGATCCTGCGGTACGCCGCGTTCACCGGCACACCGGAGGGCGGCAACCCGGCAGGGGTGGTGCCCGCCGCCGACGATCTGGACGCGAAAGCCATGCAGGCGCTCGCCGCCGAGGTCGGCTACTCCGAGACGGCCTTTCTCAGCCGGCCGCCCGCGGACCTGGACGCGCAGCCCGGCCGCGGCTTCACCGTCCGCTACTTCAGCCCGCTCGCCGAGGTTCCGTTCTGCGGCCACGCCACCGTGGCCGCGGCGGTCGCGCTCGCCGAACGCCTCGGCCCGGGCGGTTTCACCTTCGCCACCCCGGTCGGTGAGGTCCCCGCCACCGTCGACCGGGAGCTGCGGGCCACGCTCACCACCGTGCCACCCGAGGTGTCCGACATCAGCGGGCCCGACCTGGCCGAGGCACTGGCCGCACTCGGCTGGCAGCGGGCGGAGCTCGACACCGCCCTGCCGCCGCGCATCGCCTTCGCCGGCGCCCGCCACCTCGTCCTGGCCGCCGGCAGCCGGCAGCGGCTGGCCGAGCTGGACTACGACTTCCACCGGCTGAAGACGCTGATGCTGCGGCTCGACCTCACCACCCTGCAACTGGTGTGGCGCGAGCCCGACTCCCCCGCCGCCTTCCACGTCCGCAACCCGTTCCCGGTCGGCGGCGTGGTGGAGGACCCGGCCACCGGAGCCGCCGCTGCCGCACTCGGCGGCTACCTGCGCCGGCTCGGCGCCGTGCCCGAGGACGCGGTACTGACCCTGCGTCAGGGCGAGGATCTGGGCCGCCCCTCGCTGCTCAGCGTCGAACTGCGCGCGGGCGACCCCCGGGTCCGGGTCAGCGGCCACGCCGTGCGGATGGGCTGAGGGCAGGACCGGCCGCCGCGCCCTGCCGGTCACGTGGCCGAACCGCGGGACCGTCACGGCCTCCGCACTGTCAACTCGCATGCCGTGGCCCGAGCGTCAGCTGTCGGCGGCGTTGGTGACCGCCGGGGGCGAGGTACCGGCGGTCTGCCCCTCGCGACCCCCGATGCGGCGCAGCAGCAGCCCGGCAGCGGCGGCGGTGAAGAACATCAGCACGCCGTACACCGCGGACGGCACGGCCATCCGGGCGTTGTCCAGCAGCGCCGGGCTGAGGGCGACCGCCAGCGACAGCGTCGTGTTGTGCACGCCGATCTCCATGCACGCGGCCACCGCCTGCGGGTGGCGCACCCCGGCCGCCCGGCTCGCGCCGTAGCCGACGGACAGCGACACGACGCTGAACAGCAGCGCGATCAGGCCGACGTCGGCCAGGTACCCCCCGATGTCGTCCCGCTCCTGGCCGATCGCCGCGGCGATCACACCGACCAGGATCAGCACCGAGGCGACCTTCACCGGCCGCCGGCAGCGTTCCGCGAACCCCGCCGCCCGCGACCGGACCAGCATGCCCAGTCCCACCGGGATCAGCACCAGCGCGAAGACCTGCACTGTCTTGTCGAACCGCAGCCCGAGCCCGGCGCTGTCGGCGAAGAAGTACGCCATCGACAGGTTCACGATCAGGGGCAGCGTGACCACGGCGATCACCGAGTTGATGGCCGTCAACGTGACGTTGAGCGCCACGTCGCCACCGAAGAGATGGCTGTAGAGGTTGGCGGTGGTACCGCCGGGTGAGGCGGCGAGCAGCATCATGCCGACCGCGAGCGCCGGTTCCAGACCGAAGGCCACCACCAGCCCGAAGCAGAGCAGCGGCAGCAGCAGGACCTGGCACGCCAGGGCGACCAGCACCGGACGCGGGTACCCGGCCACTCGCCGGAAGTCGCCGACGGTCAGCCCCAGGCCGAGCCCGAACATGACCACACCGAGGGCCACCGGCAGCAACACGGTGAAGAGGGAGGAGTCCACCCGCTCAGGCTGCGGGCGCGGCACCGCCACGTCCAGAGTGCTGCACGCGCGTTCTGCACCCGCGGCCGGCGCGGAGTTGTCACCCGCGTGAGCCCTCGTCCCGGGCCGGGCTCATGGCAGGGGTCGTGGGCCGCCCGTCGGGGTCGCGGTCGAAGTGGCTACCGGTTCGGGCGGAGGTGGGCGCGGGGTGAGCGGGCAGGCGGCTCGGGGCGGGGCGGCTGGACGCGGGGGGGTGCGTCCGGGGCAGGCCGGACGGGCCGCGCGCCGGGCGAGGGCCCGCTCGGCGGATCACTCCGGTGGGCGGTTCACTCCTCGCCGGGGTGCCAGGTCGGTGACCACTCCTCGGGCTGGTCGACCCAGTGCACCTGCTCGGGGTCGTCGATATCGATGTCCGGGAAGACCTCACGCACCCGGTCCTCGAACTCCTCCCTCGCGAGCGGCTCCCAGCCGAGGCCCCGCAGCCAGACCAGGCGGTACCGGGAGTTGTCCCCGAATGAGCCCACCACCACGGGATACTCCGGCTCTGGTGGTCGCTTGCGTTCCATGCACCAAGCCTGCCCACCGAAACGCCCCGGCGCACGCGCACAGCCCCTACCAGGGGCCGTACAGACGCCGAACGGGTGAGGAAGGAGCCTTTCCGGGCGCACGAGGGGCGCAAGCCCCGGTGAGACAGGCACGGTGGCCACGGGACCGAGGACGCCCGGTCGACCGGAGAACCCCCCGCCACCCCGCGAGCCCGGGCGTGGCTTTCTCCGGGGCTGCTCAAGGACCATCGACTCACGCCATAGCCGCAGGTGAGAGACGTGAACGGCAGACGAGTCGTGCTGTACGCCGGATTCTGTCTCCGCCGGACCTCGCGGTCGGCGGGAGGCGGTCATCCATCTGGGACCGGTGTCGCCACCGGCCTCGTGCGGTCTACCCGCGAACTCGGGCGAGCAGCCCTCGATCGTCCGCGCGAGTCCGGCCGTCCTGCGACGGCCGGCCTTCTCTTGACCTTGCTCCGGGTGGGGTTTACCGAGCCGTCCAGGTCACCCTGGACGCTGGTGGTCTCTTACACCACCGTTTCACCCTTACCGCGGCCTCTCGGCCCCGGCGGTCTGTTTTCTGTGGCACTGTCCCGTGGGTCGCCCCAGGTAGGCGTTACCTACCACCCTGCTCTGCGGAGTCCGGACGTTCCTCGGCGGGGCCCGAAAGGCCCCGACGCGACCGCCCGCACGACTCGTCTGCCGTTCCGCCATCCTACGCCGCTGGAGGCCGGGCACCGCACCCGCTCCGACGGGCAGGCCCCTGCACGGGAAGCCGCCGCTCCGGGCCCCGAGCCGCACCGGCTCGCGTTGCCCCCGCCCTCCCCGCAGCGGGTGGTGACCGCCGCGGGGAGGGCGTCCACGTACCCTCGTGGGGCGCGGTGCGCGGGCGGAAGCCGGAAGGAACGGCGCACCGGTGCATCCGCCGACAGGCATCGGAAAGCAACTGAGGAGAACACCGTGCTCGTGCTGCTGCCGCCGTCCGAGGGCAAGGCCACCGGCGGGTCCGGGCCCCGGCTGGACTGGGCGGGTCTCTCCCTGCCCGGGCTGACCGAGGCACGGCGCACGGTACTGGACGAGCTGGTCGCGCTGTGTGCCGGTGACGCCGACAAGGCGAGCCAGGTACTCGGGCTGAGTGTGGGCCTGCGCGGTGAGGTCGCCAGGAACGCCGAGCTGCCCTCGGCGCCCACCCTGCCCGCGGGCGAGCTCTACACCGGGGTGCTCTACGACGCTCTCGGCCTGGCCACCCTGGAACCGGACGCGCGGGAGCGGGCCGAACGTCAGCTGCTGGTCTTCTCCGCCCTGTGGGGCGCGGTCGGCATCGCGGACCGGTTGCCGCCCTACCGCTGCTCGGCCGGGGTGAAGCTGCCCGGAACCGGCGGGCTCGCGGCGTTCTGGCGGCAGCCGCTCGCCACGGCGCTGCCGGCCGCGGCGGGGACGGGGCTCGTCCTGGACCTGCGCTCGTCGGCGTACGCGTCGATGTGGAAGGCCGCCGGGGAACTCGCCGAGCGCACCGCGACCGTCCGCGTACTCCAGTCCCGCGTGGTGGACGGGGTGGAGAAGCGTTCGGTGGTGAGCCACTTCAACAAGGCCACCAAGGGCCGGATCGTCCGCTCGCTGCTGAGCGAGGGCGCCGAGCCGGCCACACCGGCCGAGCTGGCCGTGGCCCTCGCCGACCTCGGCCACCGGGTCGAGTCCGAGCCGCCCGGCAGGCCGGGCCGTCCCTGGCAGCTCGACGTCATCGTCACCGACGTGCACTGAGAGCCATCCGCCGCGGGGCTTCGGGGGGCGCCCAGCAGGTGCGTTGCATGTACCGCAACGGTCATTTCACATGGTGTCCGAGGCCGGGCAGGATGACGCGCATGACTTCCCTGCTCGACCGGGCCCCGGTGATTCCCGTCGTGGTGATCGATGACGCCGCGGACGCGGTGCCGCTGGCCCGGGCGCTGGTCGCCGGCGGGCTGCCGGTGATCGAGGTGACGCTGCGAACCGAGGCCGCGATGGACGCGATACGGGCCGTGGCCGACGAGGTACCGCAGGCGCTGGTGGGCGCGGGAACGGTCCTGACGCCGGAGCAGGCCGGGGCGGCGGTGGCGGTTGGGGCCCGGTTCCTGGTGAGCCCCGGGTGCACGGATCCGCTGCTGGACGCGTTGCTCGGAGCGGGCGTGCCGTTCCTGCCGGGCGTCTCCACCGCGTCCGAAGCGCTGGCCGTGCTGGAACGCGGCGTGACCGAGCTGAAGTTCTTCCCGGCGGAGGCGGCGGGCGGGACGGCCTATCTCAAGGCGCTGGCCGGGCCCCTGCCGCAGTTGCGCTTCTGCCCCACCGGCGGCATCACCCGCGCGTCGGCGGAGGGCTATCTCGCGCTGCCCAACGTCGGCTGTGTCGGCGGCAGTTGGATGGTGCCGCCCGCCGCACTGGCGGCCCGCGACTGGCCCGCAGTCGAACGGCTGGCCGCCGAGGCGGCCCGACTGGGTGCGGGCGGCTGA
>NZ_BAAHCA010000262.1:0-5698 GCF_054776295.1 Streptomyces sparsus | reverse complement strand
CGAGGACCCGGGCCGGCCGGGCAAGGCCCCCGCCGGGATCTGGGGCCGGGTGGCGGCGCTGGTGGACCGGGCGCCGCGCCGGGTGTGGGTGACGTCGCTGGTCGCGCTGGCCGCCTGTGCCGCGTTCTCCCCGATGCTGAAGTCGGACGGGGTGCCGCTGGAGGAGATCTTCGTCAACGACGCGCCCTCGGTCACCGCGCAGGAGGTGCTCGCCGAGCACTTCCCCGGTGGTTCCGGCAACCCCGCCGTGATCATCGCCGACGCGGACCGGGCGGACGAGGTGACGGCCGCCGCCCGGGGCACGGAAGGGGTCGCCGAGGCCGCTCCCGTCACCGCCGAGGGCCGGCCCGGCGGCGGCGAGCCGATGGTGGTGGACGGCCGGGTGCGCATCGACGCGACGCTGGCGGACCCGGCGGACAGCGACGCGGCGAAGCAGACCGTGCTGCGGCTGCGGGACGCGGTGCACGACGTGCCGGGGGGTGACGCCCTCGTCGGCGGATACACCGCCCAGCAGTACGACACCCAGACCACCGGTGAGCGGGACCGGATGGTGATCGCGCCGGTGGTGCTGCTCATCATCTGGCTGATCCTGATCTGGCTGCTGCGCTCGCTGGTGATGCCGTTGATCCTGGTGGCGACGGTCGCGCTCAACTTCCTCGCGACGCTCGGTGTCGCCGCCCTCGTCTTCCGGTACGGCTTCGGCTTCACCGGCACCGACGCGTCCGTGCCGCTGTACGGCTTCGTCTTCCTGGTGGCGCTGGGCGTCGACTACAACATCTTCCTGATGACGCGGGTCCGCGAGGAGACGCTGCTGCACGGCACCCGGCTCGGCGTGCTCCGGGGACTGACGGCCACCGGCGGGGTGATCACCTCGGCCGGTGTGGTGCTCGCCGCGACGTTCGCGGCGCTGGTGGTCATCCCACTGGCGTTCCTGGTGCAGATCGCCTTCATCGTGGCCTTCGGTGTGCTGCTCGACACGCTGGTGGTGCGGTCGCTGCTGGTGCCCGCCCTGGTGCGGGACGCCGGGCCGGTGGTGTGGTGGCCCAGCGCCCTGCGCCACCGCGCCGACGACGACCCGGGTGCCGACGCACCGGGAGCCGGCGACGGCCCTGGAGCCGCCCGGGCCGGTGGGGCGGGTGCGCCCTCGGCGGACGGTGGAGCCGGCGGGGCCGAGCGGGACCGGGGTGCGTCCGGCACCGGCTGAGGCGGGTAGCGTGGGGCAGACCGTTCACCGAGTTTGCCCGGCCCCGGCCGCAGAAGGATGATGAACGGTGTCCGCCCAGGTGATCGCAGCAGGGGAAGGTGTGGGGTAACACCCTCATGCACATCGTCATCATGGGGTGCGGCCGCGTCGGCGCCGCACTCTCCAAGACCCTGGAGAACCAGGGGCACACCGTCGCGGTGATCGACCAGGACCCGACCGCGTTCCGGCGGCTCGGGTCCGGGTTCGGCGGTCGCCGGGTCACCGGCGTCGGCTTCGACCAGGACACCCTCCGGGAAGCCGGTATCGAGGAGGCGGGCGCGTTCGCCGCAGTCAGCAGCGGTGACAACTCCAACATCATCGCGGCCCGGGTGGCGCGCGAGATGTTCGGCGTGGACAACGTCGCCGCACGCATCTACGACCCGCGGCGCGCAGAGGTCTACCAGCGTCTCGGCATCCCGACCGTCGCCACCGTGCGGTGGACGGCGGACCAGATGCTGCGCAGGCTGCTGCCCTCGGGAGCCGAGCCGCTGTGGCTGGATCCGACCGGCGGTGTGCAGCTCGCCGAGGTGCACCTCTCCCCCGGCTGGGTCGGCCATCGCGTCGGCAGGCTCCAGCAGGAGTCGCGCACCCGGATCGCCTTCATCACCCGGATGGGCGAGGCGATGCTGCCGGACAGCAACACGGTGCTCCAGGAGGGCGACCTCGTGCACGTGCTGATGCGGTGCGACGCGGTGGGCGACGTGGAGGCGGTCTTCGACCGCGGACCGGAGGAGACACCGTGAACGGGAGCCGGTCGGTGTCCGCACGTGACGAGCGGGAGGACCAGCGGTGAGAGTCGCCATTGCCGGAGCGGGAGCGGTCGGCAGGTCGATCGCGGGCGAGCTGCTGGAGAACGGGCACGAGGTGCTGCTCATCGACAAGGCGCCCACGGCCATCTCGGTGGAGCGGGTGCCGCAGGCCGAGTGGCTGCTCGCCGACGCCTGCGAGATCTCCTCGCTCGACGAGGCGGCGCTCCAGCGCTGCAACGTGGTCATCGCCGCGACGGGTGACGACAAGGTCAACCTGGTGGTGTCGCTGCTCGGCAAGACCGAGTACGGCGTGCCCCGGGTGGTGGCCCGGGTCAACAACCCGAAGAACGAGTGGCTGTTCAACGAGGCGTGGGGCGTGGACGTCGCCGTGTCCACGCCGCGCCTGATGTCGGCGCTGGTCGAGGAGGCCGTGAGCGTCGGCGACCTGGTGCGCCTGATGCGGTTCAGCCAGGGCGACGCCAACCTGGTGGAACTCACGCTGCCGCCGGACGCCGCACTGGCCGGCACCCGGGTGGGTGACGTCGCCTGGCCGGAGGACACCGCGCTGGTCACCATCATCCGGGGCACGCGGGTGCTGAAGCCCAGCCCGGAGGAGTCCCTGGCGGCCGGCGACGAGCTGCTGTTCGTCGCGGCGCAGGACCGCGAGGAGCAGCTCGAGGGGCTGCTCTCCGTGATCCGCGAGGGTTCCGGTGGGGACGACGCACCCAACGGCAACCGCCGCGACCGCGAGCGTGACGAGGGCTGACGGACACGCGCGCCCACGGCAGCGGGGGCCGACGGCACCGAGGGGTGCTGTCGGCCCCCGTTGGTGTTCGGGTCCGTGCCCGGCCAGGGCTCTTCAGCCGGTTAGCTCGCGGCGGGGCCGGGCTCAGCCGGCGCGGTGCGGCCGGTCCGGGTGCGGGTCGTCCCCGGCGGCACCGATGCGGCGCTCGGCGTCGGCGGTGATCTCGTGGGCCACGGCGTCCAGCAGGCTGGAGCCGTTCGCGGCCTCGCGCTTGGCCTCGCGTTCCCGCTTCGCGCGCTTCTCCGCCTCCTCCTCGGCCTCCAGCTCGGCGATCACGTCGATCGGCGGCGGGGCCTTCGCGAGGAAGATCCAGGTGAGGTAGACGGCGAGCAGGAACGGCGGAATGCCGAGGGCCACCCGTAGCCAGCCGAGCTGGGTGACGTCACCCCAGAAGTAGATGGGGAAGGTGATCGCCGACTTGGTCAGCAGGATCAGGCCCCAGGCGTAACTGGCTTTGGTGTAGGCCCGCTTGCGGCCCGGGTTGCGGGTGCGCCAGGAGAGGTTCTCCCGGAAGACCGGGCCGAGGATCAGTCCCAGCAGCGGGTAGCCGGCCGCGGAACTGCCCAGGTAGGCCACCGCGAGGCCGAGGGTGTAGAGCATGCCGGGCAGGTAGAAGTTCTTCGCCTCGCCGGACATCATGGCGAACACCGCGCCGATGGCGACACCGAAGACGCCGCTGAAGGCGTGCTTGACGGTGTCGCGGCGGGCGAGCCTGGCCAGCGCCATGAGGGCGGACAGGCCGAGAGCGGCGATGGCCGAGATGTGGATGTCACGGTTGATGGTGTAGCTCAGCACGAACACCAGCCCCGGCACGGTGGTCTCCACCATGCCGCGGACGCCGCCGAACGCCTCCAGGAAGGCAGCCTTGGTCACCTCCACGTCGGCGGTCGGTGATTCGGGGTCCGCAGAGGACTTGTCGAGTGAGGTCACCCGTTACTCCTGTCCGAGGGATCGCAGCTCGTACTTGGGGTTGAAGAGCACCGGCCGGCCGCGGTTCATGGTGACCCGCCCCGACGCGATCAGCGTACGGCCCGGCTCCACGCCGGCGATGGCTCGCCGGCCGAGCCAGACGACGTCCAGCGACGCCGAGCCGTCGAAGAGCTCCGCCTCCAGCGCGGGCGCGCCGGCCCGAGGTCGGAGTGTAACGCTGCGCAGTGTTCCGGTCACCTTGACGATCTGCCGGTCGCCGCAGTCGCAGATCCGGGTACATCCGGCGCTGGAGTCCCGCACCGGCTCGTCCGGAAGCTGCTCATCCTCGGAGGACGCGAACCTGTCGAGGAAGCGCCGTATCCTTCCAGGCCGTCGCTCCGGCCTTGTGGCACCACTCATATGCGCCAGAGTACCCGGGCCGGAGGCGGTCCCGGCATGCCCGCCGGTCACGGTTCGAAGCGGTACCCCATGCCGGGCTCGGTCACGAAGTGCCGCGGGTGCGACGGGTCCCGTTCCAGCTTGCGGCGCAGCTGGGCCATGTAGACCCTCAGGTAGTTGGTCTCAGAGCCGTAGGAGGGGCCCCAGACCTCCTGGAGCAGCTGCTTCTGGCCGACCAGCCGGCCGGTGTGCCGCACCAGGACCTCCAGCAGGTGCCACTCGGTGGGGGTGAGCCGGACGTCGCGGCCCTCGCGGTGCACCTTCTTCGCGGCCAGGTCGACGCTGAACGTGGCCGTCTCCACCAGGGCGGTGTCCCCGGCGGCCGGTGCGGGCTCGGCACGGCGCACCGCGGCCCGCAGCCGGGCCAGCAGCTCGTCCATACCGAAGGGCTTCGTCACGTAGTCGTCGGCGCCCGCGTCCAGTGCCTCGACCTTCTCGTCGGAGGAGTGCCGGGCGGACAGCACCAGGACCGGGACGCGGGTCCAGCCGCGCAGGCCGCGGATGACGTCCACGCCGTCCATGTCGGGCAGTCCGAGGTCGAGGATGACGACGTCCGGGCGCCGCTCGGCGGCCAGCCGCAGCGCGGTGGCCCCGTCGGGCGCGGTGTCCACCTCGTACCGGCGGGCCCGGAGGTTGATCACCAGCGCGCGGACGAGCTGCGGCTCGTCGTCGACCACGAGCACTCGATGCATGGGAAACCCCTCAACTGTTCTTCGGGTGACGTGGAAGCCGTCAGGTGAGCGAGGCGGAGAGCGGCGCGTCGAGCGGCGGCCGGCCGGCTCCGGCCCGCAGCGTGAGCACCATCGTCATGCCGCCGCCCGGGGTGTCCTCCGCTTCGAGTGTGCCGCCCATCGACTCGGCGAAGCCCCTGGCAACAGCCAGGCCGAGGCCGACCCCCACACCGCGCGGCACGTCGCCGTACCGCTGGAAGGGTTCGAAGATGCGGGCCTTGTCGCTGTCCGGCACGCCCGGGCCGCGGTCGGTGACGCGCAGCTCGACGCGGTCGTGCAGGGCGCTCGCGGACACCTTCACCCGCTCGCCGGGCGGACTGTACTTCACGGCGTTCTCGACCACGTTGGCCACGGCGCGTTCCAGCAGCCCCGGGTCGACGGCCACCATCGGCAGTGACTCCGGCACGTCCAGCAGCACGCTGCCCTCCGGCACGCCGCCGAGCGCCTTGGGCACCACCTCGTCGAGGTCGGCCTCCCGGATGAGCGGGGTGACCGTGCCGGTCTGGAGGCGGGACATGTCGAGCAGGTTGCCGACCAGATGGTCGAGTCGGTCGGCGCCGTCCTCGATGGCCTCCAGCAGATCCGCCTCGTCCGCGGCGGACCAGGCGACGTCGTCCGCGCGCAGCGAGGTGACGGCGGCCTTGATGGCGGCGAGCGGGGTGCGCAGGTCGTGGCTGACGGCGGCCAGCAGCGCGGTGCGGATCCGGTTGCCCTCGGCCAGTGCGCGGGCCTGCTCGGCCTCGCCGACGAGCCGCTGCCGGTCCAGCACGCCCACTGCCTGCGCGGCGAACACGGCGAGCAC
>NZ_BAAHCA010000261.1:0-5707 GCF_054776295.1 Streptomyces sparsus | reverse complement strand
GGGGCGGGCCGGCCAGCCCGCGCCGTCGGCTGGACGGTCGGCTTCCGGTGCGGTGGGTCCGTCAGCGGCCGGAGGCGCGCAGATCCGGGGGCAGCCAGTCGAAGGACTGCGCGCTCGGCCGCTCGCCGGGCTTGTACTCCAGGCCGATCCAGCCGTCGTAGCCGGCCTTGTGCAGCCGCGTGAGCAGGTCGGCCGTGTCCAGGCCGCCGGTGCCCGGAGCGCCTCGGCCGGGGCAGTCGGCGATCTGCACGTGCCCGGTGCGCGGTGAGTGGCGCTCGATGACCTCGGCAAGGTCCTCGCCGTTCATGGCGAGGTGGTAGAGGTCCATCAGGAAGCGGGCGTTGCCCAGGCCGGTGGCGGCGTTCACCCGGTTCACGACGTCCATCGCGGCGGGCGCGCTGACCAGCGGGTACTGCGGCGACTCGGGCCGGTTGAGCGCCTCCACCAGCAGTACCGCGTCGATGCTGTGGGCGGCGCGGGCGGCGAGGGTGAGGTTCTCCAGGGCCAGCCGGTCCTGCCCGGCCGGGTCGGCCCCCTCGACGCGGTTGCCGTAGAGAGCGTTGAGGGCCCGGCAGTCGAGCGAGTCGGCGAAGTCGACGGCCACGTCGATGTTCGCCCGGAACCGCTCGGCCTCGGTGCCCGGCACGGAGAGCGCGCCGCGGTCCGGGCCGGGGAGGCGGCCCGCGTAGAAGTTCAGCCCGGTCAGCCGGGTGACGGCGTCCCGCAGCGCGTCCCGCAGGGCGTTCAGTTCGGAGGCCGCCGGGGTGGGGGTGTCGGGCCACGGCCACCAGAGCTCGACCGCGTCGAAGCCGGCCGCCGCCGCGGCGGCCGGCCTTTCCAGCAACGGGAGTTCGGTGAAGAGCAGGGAGAGGTTCACTGTGAAGCGCGTGTCCGGGGAGACCATGGAGCCGGCACTCCTTCCGTATTGCGGAAGTTGGTTTCTATGTGGTGGAAGAGTGCAGGTGTTTCGCTCGGGATGTCAAGAGGGTCCGTGTCCCTCGCGGTGATGCACGCCCTTGGTGAGCCGGACGCGCAGGGTGGCGGCCCGCGGTCTCCGGGGTACGTTGAGCGCGTGCGAGTCAAAGTGGAGTTCACGACTGAGCCGTTCGATCTGGACGAGGCCCCGCAGCACGCGGTGGTGGCCCGCGAGGTGGTGCAGGCCGCGGACCTGGACGCCGTTGACGTCGGCCCCTTCGGCAACACCGCCGAAGGCTCGGCCGAACACGTCATCGCCGCCGTCTCGGACCTGCTGCGCGAGACCCTGCGCGCCGGAGCCACCCGGGTCTCGCTCCAGCTGAACGTGGTGCCTTCCGGGCCGGAAGCGGGCGAGACCGGGCCGGGCGGCGCGGCGGACGGGACCGGAGCGGGCGAACCGGGGGTCAGCGCATGAGCGGCGTGGAGGAACACCCGTTCGCCGCCGCCGTCCGTCCGCTGGTGGACGCCATGGGCGGCGAGATGCTCGCCCCGGAGGGCGCCGAGGGCGACGACGTGGTGCTCAGCTGGGAGGGGCGCGAGGTGCTCGCCGTGCGACTGCCGCACCTCTCCGACTCCCTGGACCACCTGCTCGCGGACCTGGAGCGCCGGCACGGCAAGCCGCTGCGTGAACTGGACCGCAAGACCAAGCAGACGGTGGTGCGCATACTCGAGACCCGCGGCGCCTTCTCCGTGCGGCACGGCGTGGAGACCGTCGCGGGTGCGCTGGGCGTCAGCCGCTTCACCGTCTACAACTACCTGAACAGGGAGAACGCCCAGGGCGCCGGGAGCGCGGCCAAGGGCTCCGGCAAGGCGGAGAAACCTGCGGGGGGCGAGGGTGGGAGTGCCGCCGGAGCCGAGGGCTGAGGCCGCCCGCCCGTCGCCGGCACGATCCGTCCATCCCCCGCGGGCGGCGGGTGACCCCTTGGCGTGACCGGCGTTCTCGCCCCGCCCCGTCGGAGTGTGCGCACCCCTGGTGACCGGTGCGGACGTGTCCGCCGTGAGCCGCTGCCCGAGCGCCGGGCGGCGGCTTTCCCGTCGAAGAGTTTCAACAAAGTGTTGACGCCGTGCGGTCGGCGGCGTTTAGCTGTTCCCAGTCCGCACCGCACCACGGCCAGGAAAGGCCTCCCGTGAGTTCCAGCTCCACGCCGGGTCTCACCCGGTTCAACACCGCCGAGGAGAGCGACGCCCGGGCCTCGCTCCTGGAGGTCTGCGCCTCGACGGCCTGGGTGCAGCACATGCTCACCCGCAGACCGTTCCGCGACGCGGCCGCCCTGTTCACCGCCAGCGACGCCGCCATGGCCGAACTCGACGAGGGCGGCCTCGCCGAGGCCATGTCCGGCCACCCGCCCATCGGCCGGCCCAAGCCGGGCGACCCCACGTCCTCGCGCGAACAGCGCGGCATGGCGGGAGCGCCGGAGGACCTCAGGGCCGAGATGCTCGAACTGAACCTGGCCTACCAGAAGAGGTTCGGCCACGTCTTCCTGATCTGCGCCACCGGCCTCACCGGGGAGCAGTTGCGGGACGCCGTCCGCGAGCGGATCGAGAACACGCCGGAGCGGGAACGCGAGAACGTGCGCACCGAGCTCGTCAAGATCAACCGCATCCGGCTGACCCGCCTCGCAGAAGGAGCCTGACCGATGAGCACCGACCCGACGACCGCCGCGACCTCGGTGTCCACGCACATCCTGGACACCAGCATCGGACACCCGGCCGCCGGAGTCGCCGTCCACCTGTCCGCCCGGCGCGGACGGGACGGAGACTGGGCCCCGAACGGCACGTCCACCACGGACGCCGACGGGCGCTGCAAGGACCTGCCGGCCCTGCCGCCGGGCACCACCCACGCGCGGCTCCACTTCGAGGTGGAGCCGTACTTCTCCGACCAGCAAGCCGAGGAACAGCAGGACGCCCCCCGCGTAAGGGACAGCGCCCCTGAGAAAAGGGAGAGTGGCGGGTTCTTCCCCGAGGTGGCGATCGTCTTCGCCGTCCACCCGGGCGAGCACTACCACGTACCGCTGCTGCTCAACCCGTTCGGCTACTCCGTGTACCGAGGGAGCTGACACCCATGACTGCTACTTCCCGTTCCGCCACCGCACGTCCGGCCCGCCACACCGTTCTCGGCCAGAACCAGTACGGCAAGGCCGAGAACCGCGTCGTCAAGATCACCAGGGACGGCGACACCCACCACATCAAGGACCTCAACGTCTCGGTCGCGCTCTCCGGCGACATGGACGAGGTGCACTACTCCGGGTCCAACGCCAACGTGCTCCCGACCGACACCACCAAGAACACCGTGTTCGCCTTCGCCAAGGAACACGGCCTCGAGTCGGCGGAGCAGTTCGGCATCCACCTGGCCCGGCACTTCGTGGAGTCGCAGGAACCGATCAAGCAGGCCCGGATACGGATCGAGCAGTACTCCTGGGACCGCATCGAGAGCTCCGACTCCCGCTCCCGGTTCATCGGCGCCGACCAGGTGCGGCACTCCTTCGTCCGCAACGGCCAGGAGACCCGCACCGCCCAGGTCACCTACGACGGCGAGAACTGGGAGATCCTCTCCGGCCTCAAGGACCTCACCGTCATGAACTCCACCAACTCGGAGTTCTGGGGCTACGTCAAGGACCGGTACACCACCCTCAAGGAGGCCTACGACCGGATCCTCGCCACCTCGGTGACCTCCGTGTGGCGGCACAACTGGACCAGCGACGAGCAGCGCATGCCGCAGTGGGAACGCAGCTACCAGCAGGCGAAGCAGCACATGCTGGACGCCTTCGTGGAGACGTACTCGCTCTCGCTCCAGCAGACGCTCTACCAGATGGGCTCCCGGGTGCTGAACGGCCGCGGCGAGATCGACGAGATCCGCTTCTCGCTCCCCAACAAGCACCACTTCCTGGTCGACCTGGAACCCTTCGGCCTGAAGAACGACACCGAGGACGGCGCCGTCTACTACGCGGCCGACCGCCCCTACGGCCTCATCGAGGCCACCGTGCTGCGGGACGGGGCCGAGGCCCGGATCCCGGTCGACATGACCAACCTGTAGTCCCGACCGGCCCGTGGTGCGCCGCCCGGCGGCACACCACCCACCCCCACGCCCGCGCCGGCGTACACATGCACGGGGGAGAGCGGGGGCATCTGCGCACCACCCCGGCGGACCCGGTCGGCACCCCGCTCGACCTCCGGGCCCGCAACCGAAGTCACGGAAACACGAGGTACATCCCATGACTGGTTCGGCTGCACCGCGCAGCACCGCGGTGACCCGCACGGTGATCGAGAACTGCGCGATCGCCACCGTGGACGCGCAGGACACCGAGTACGCGTCGGGCCACGTGGTGGTCGCCGGCAACGTCATCGAGTCGATCGGGCCCGGCCCCGCCCCGCGGGACCTGCCGGACGTGGTGCGCCGCGTCGACGGCACCGGCCACCTCGCCACCCCCGGCCTGGTCAACACCCACCACCACTTCTACCAGTGGCTCACCCGGGGGCTCGCCCAGGACGCCAACCTGTTCGACTGGCTCGTGGCGCTCTACCCCACCTGGTCCCGCATAGACGAGGACATGGTGCACGCCGCCGCGCAGGGCTCACTGGCCGTGATGGCCCGCGGCGGTGTCACCACCGCCATGGACCACCACTACGTCTTCCCGCGCGGCTCAGGCGACCTGCTCGGCGCCGAGATACGCGCCGCCCGTGAGACGGGCGTGCGCTTCACCGCCGCCCGCGGTTCCATGGACCGCGGCACCTCCGACGGCGGACTGCCACCGGACTTCGCGGTAGAGACCACCGAAGGCGCACTGCTCGCCACCGAACAGGCCGTGGACACCCACCACGACGCGTCGTTCGGCTCCATGCTGCACATCGCGGTCGCGCCCTGTTCACCCTTCTCCATCTCCACCGACCTGCTGCGGGAGGGCGCCGAACTCGCCCGGCGCAAGGGCGTGCGGCTGCACACCCACGGATCGGAGACGGTGGAGGAGGAGAAGTTCTGCCACGAGCTGTTCGGCATGGGCCCCACCGACTACTTCGAGTCCACCGGCTGGCTCGGCGAGGACGTGTGGATGGCGCACTGCGTCCACATGAACGACTCCGACATAGCGGCCTTCGCCCGCACCGGGACCGGCGTCGCGCACTGCCCGTCCTCCAACGCCCGGCTGGCGGCCGGCATCGCCCGGGTGCCCGACATGCTCGCGGCGGGCGTGCCCGTCGGGCTGGGCGTGGACGGCACGGCGTCCAACGAGTCCGGTGAACTGCACACCGAGCTGCGCAACGCCCTGCTCATCAACCGGCTCGGCGCGCACAAGGAGAAGGCGCTCGACGTGCGGCAGGCACTGCGGCTCGGCACCTGGGGCGGCGCGCAGGTCCTCGGCCGGACGGCGGAGATCGGCTCGCTGGAGGCCGGCAAGCTCGCCGACCTGGTGCTGTGGAAGCTCGACGGCATCGGCCACTCGACCATCGCGGACCCGGTCGCCGCCCTGGTACTGGGCCCCGCGGCCCCCGTCGCCCTCTCACTGGTCAACGGCCGCACGGTCGTCGAGGACAACCGGCTGACCACCGTCGACGAGGAGGGCATCGCCCGCCGGGCCCGTGCCGAGGCCGAGCGACTCGCCCGGATCGCCGCAGACGCCGACTGACCCCACCGCCGCCGGAGGCGGACACCCCAGAACCCCGGCCGGGAGGGACGGCTCCCGGCCGGTGGTCCAGGACCCGAGCGGGGTCCTGGACAGCAGACGAAGCGGGGGGGGGG
>NZ_BAAHCA010000260.1:0-5721 GCF_054776295.1 Streptomyces sparsus | reverse complement strand
GGAGGCAGGCCGTGGCCCGGCCGTGCCGTGGCTCAGCCCCGCAGGTGCCCCAGCACGGCCCGCATCGCCCGGTCCACGGCCCGGCGGGCCGGCTCACCGTGGTCGACCGTCTCGAAGCCGTGCCGGCCCTGCGGTACGTCGACCAGTTCCACGTCGGTCCCGCGGTGCCTCGCGGCGGTCAGGAACTCCTCCACCGTCACGGCGATCTCCGGACGCTCCCGCTCGACCCGGGTCAGCACGATCGGCAACCGCCCGGCGGAAGGCGGCACCGAGCGCACCGCGCCCGCCGGGTGGAAACGGGACCCGCTCAGCCCCCAGCCTGGCAGCGGGGCCAGCACGGGGTACGTCAGAGCGACGCACCGCAGCCAGGGCGGCGGGTCGGCCAGCCAGTCCGCCGACAGCAGGCCGCCGCCGGAGAAGAACCACAGCGCGACGCGCTCCCCGTCGACACGGGGATCGGCCAGCGCCTGCTCCACCGCGTCGGCGATGTCCCCGGCGGCCCGCCCGTAACCGCCCAGGTCGTGCAGCCGGTGGTCCACCGTCACCCCGACCGCGCCCAGCGTCGCCGCGTACTGTCCGTAGCCGGTGAACGCGGGCCAGTCGCGTGGCGACGGACGGATGTCGGGAGGGAGCGGGCCACCGTGGACGAAGACGATCGCCGGCCGCGCCCGGTCGCTGTCGGGCAGGTGGAGGTCGACCCGCCCGGTCCGCTCGCGGCGCCGCTGTGGCACGTCGAGGAGGAAGGGCCGCAGGTGCGCGGGCCCTTCACCGCCGGTGGCCGCCACCCGATGCCCTTCGCCTGCGGCGGCCCGCAGCAGCACCGTGGCGAGCTCGTCGGGTGCGGAGAGCATCGGCCAGTGGCCGGTGTTCAGTTCGAACAGGCCGGCGCGGGGATCGGTGAGCGCATCGAAGCGGGAGTCACCCCAGTCGACCATCGCCTCGACCGCCGCGATGCTCGACCCGTTGGCGGTGCACAGCACACCGGTCGCCGGAGGTCCACCGATCGCGCCCGACAGCCGCAGCGGACGGGTGAACGTGCCCGCAGGCTGCGCCACGGCCAGGCGGGCGAGCCGGGCCAGCGTGTCCTCCGGGACACCCGTGGTGCTCCCCCAGCGGCTCCACTCGCCGGGCGACGGCGGCGGAACGCTCCCCGTGCCGTCGCCCGCCCCGGCCCGGTGCCGCAACCGGTCCCGGAACTCCTGGTCGGGCACCAGCTCCAGGGGCCGCTCGCCGTCGCGGGGAATGCCGGTGTCCAGGTGCACGACCCGTGCGATCCGCTCCCGGCGCCTGTCGGCCGCGCCCAGTACCGGATGAATGCCGTAGCAGTGGCCGACCAGCACCACCTCCGGTTCCGTGAGCCGGTCGACCAACCGCAGCAGGTCCTGGACGTGCGTCTCCAGGTCCGCTTCCGGCGCCGCCGCACCGGCGGTGCCGCCCATGCCGGTGAGCGTCACCGGGTAGGCCTGCGCCCCCGACTCCCGCAGCCGCCCGGCCACCTCCTCCCAGACCCAGCCACCGGTGTGCGCCCCCGGTACCAGCACGAACGCCGTCATGTGTGCCCCCTCGCATGCCTCGGTCCGGACCGCCCGCCCGGCGGGCGGGCGGTCCGCTCGCCGGTACGGTAGGAACTCCCCCTGGGGGAGGTTCAACCCGCGGGAGGTCCCAGTCGTGCCACCGGAGAGCCTGTGGAGCATCGGTGAGCTCGCCGAGCAGGCGGGCGTCACGGTGAAAACCGTGCGCTTCTACTCCGACCGGGGCCTGCTGCCCGAGGCGACCCGCAGTACCGGCGGCCATCGCAGGTACTCCGCCGAGGCGCTCGACCGGCTCCGCGTGATCCGCTCACTGCGCACCCTGGGACTTCCGATCCCGGACGTGCACCGCGTCCTCGACCGGGAGGACACCTTGGAGGACATCGTCGCCGGCCAACTGCGGGAGACCGAAAGGCGGTTGGCCGCGCTGCACTGGCAGGAGGCCGCAACGCGACTGCTCCAGGGCTGCTCCCCGACGGAACGGGCGGAACGGCTGCGACTGGTCGGCGCCGTGTCGGCCCCGCCCAGCACCGCGTCCCTGGCCCGCTTCTGGCGGGGCTGGCTGCCCCCTCGGCTCCCCGCCCGCCTGGTGTCCGGCATTCTCGAGGAGGCGATTCCGACGCCTCCGCCGCAGCCGACGCCCGACCAGGTACTCGCCTTCACCCGCCTGCACGCCTTCGTCTCCGGACCCTGCCACCGCACCGACCGCTGCCGGCCCGCGGCCCACAGGCCCGGCGGCGTCCACCGTCCCGCCGTGCTCTACGACGGCCTCCGCGAGGCGTACGCGCTGGCGGCACCGGAACTGCGGACGCGGCGGCCTCCGCGCGCCGGTGAGGCACTCGACTGCTTCGTGGCCGCCTACGCCGGCTCCCGCGGTGTCCGCGACACCGACGACTTCCGCCGCCGCCTCAGCACCACACTCGCCGGGGACCCGCGGATCGACAGGTACTGGCAGCTCACCGCGGAAGTGCGCGGCCCCACCGAACCGACAGCGGGCGCCGCCCACGACTGGCTCTGCGCCGCCCTGGACGCCCAGCTCGCCCGCACGTCCGACTGACGCTCCGGCTGCCGGCCCACGGCACCGGCGGGGCCTGCCTGCTGCGCCTGCGGGCGGATCAGTCCTCGGAACGGGCGGGCTCGGAACGGGTCCCGGGGCGGCTCTCCGGACGGGCTTCGTGGCCGGGGGCCCCGCGGGTGCGCCGGGCCTCCTTCATCTCGGCCTCGAAGAGATGCCGCCGCCCGCCGACCAGCTCACCGCGCAGCCGCTCGTCGGCCTCCTTGAAGGTGCGGTAGTAGTCGTCGTCGTACTGCTCGACGATCTGGAACGTCCACCGTCCGGGCAGCACGTTGCGCCCCACGAGCTCCGCTTCGAGTCGATCCGCGGCGTCCCCGTGGCCGGCCTCCCGGAACAGCTCCACGGCCTCCCCCAGCTTGAGGTCCGCGCCGCCGGTGAGCTGGTGGAACGCGTACAGGTGCCCGCGGGCCCGCTCGGTCGTCTCCAATGCCTCCGAGAGCGCGCCCAGAGCTTTCACCGTGGCGTCCGACACGCCGGGCGGACGCCGGTGCGCGGGCGCGGGCAGGTCCGCGCCGGCGGAATCCGGGGCAGCAGAACGGTCGTCGGTGGAGGGCTTTCGGTCCGTGTTGTCCATGCCTCCCTGGTTCCCCGATTCCCCCACCCGCACCTCGCAGCGGAGTGGCCGACTACGCCTGAACCGCCTTTCCTCACTCCTTCGGGCGATCCACCGGGCGGCACGGAACCGGAACCGCTCAAAGGCCGGTCATGGCCTTTCGTCGGCAACTTTCACGAAAGGAGAATCATGTTCACACTCATGACTCGACACGCCCTCACGGCAATCACATCAACCGTTTGTCTGTTTGCACTCTTCACCCCACAGGCCACGGCTTACAGCGGGGCCGCGGGCAGCTCTGCCGTCGATTCCTTCACCTACGAGTTCAACGGACTCACTCTCACGGTGCCGACCGGGTGTTTCCTCACCCACGTGGTCAAGGGTTCCGGCAAGAGAGTGACCAGTCAGCTGGCCGGCGTGGACTGTGTCGGTCCGGCGGCCTTCTCGCAGTTCTGCAACTGGCGCATCGACTTCTCCTACGCCGACACGAACAACCGGACGTACAAGACGTCCCGCGGCAAGACGCATACCGCCTGCGCCAACAAGTACCCCACTCGAAGGATCGGCTCCCAAAAGCTCGCTCGTTACGGAAAGGCCTGTGCCAAGTTCTTCATCAGCGGAACACTTCGCGCCACCCAGTGCCACTACATCACCAAGTAGAAGGATCACCGAATGCAAGCTGACCGGAGTGCGGAACGTCGACCCAGCCTCGGCATGTGGCTGACGGAGGGCGCGGTCTTTCTCGGCGTCACCGTGGTGGTCGCGGTGGCCACAGGCTTGCTGGTCGGGTGGGCAGCGGGACGGCAACCCGTGGTCGACGGTGGCGCCGTTCTGTTCGCCGCCGTCGTCGGACTGCTGGCAGCCAGACGTTTTCGGCGCTGGAACCTCCAGCGCTGAGCACTGCGCAAGCGGCGCGACCGTGCCCCGCGGAGCCGGCCCCGTTGCCCGCCCGTCGACGTCTTCGGCCGGCGGGCGGACCCGTTCACTGATCGTCGGCAGCCGTCAGTGGCCGTCCGGTGGGGTGGCTTCGACGGCGAGCGGGCTGCCCGCAGGGACGAAGTAGGTGACGTGGAGCTCGACGGGTTCCGTGCCCAGGTTCCGGGCCATGTGTGCGTGCTCGCGGCCAGCCGGCTCCAGGATTATGCTGCCGGGGCCGCTGACCTCGACGGTTCCCTCCGCAAGCGTGCGGGTGAGCGTTCCGGACCGGACGACGCCGACGACCGGACCGGGGTGGTAGTGCCAACCCGTGGTGCCGCCGGGCTCTATCGTGACGCGGCTCATGGTCACGTCGACCCGCCCCGGCGTCCCGATGGTGAGGGGCCCTTCGGAGGTGCCGGTGGCCAACTGTTCGGCGGCGACACCGGTGGCGGAGGAGGGGGCCGCGGTGTCGGTGATCACGGCGGGGGCCTCGACGGGCACGGCCACCACGCAGCCGGTGACGGTGGTCCTGCGCTTGCGGCTGGATCTCCGGGTCTCCTGGGTGCTGTCGTTCATTCCGCCTCGCCTCTCGCCACATGGCCGCAGCACGACCGCACACCCCTGATGGTTCAACCGTCAACCGTGACGGGACCGCCGTCACGCTACCCGCAGGGACCCCTCCGAGGAGGAAACTCCGTTGCCGTCAACGGAGTCGGCCGCGAGGCTGACCCTCATGACCAGTCATTTCGGAACCATCGGGCTCGAGGTCGGCAGCCGCAGCGCCTACGAGGACCTGCTCCGCCGCCTCTATTCCCTGGGTGAGGCGGACGACGCGGGGCAGGGGGCGACCCGCACGGTGTGGGAGGGCGACGGCGGGGCTCGCGTCGAGCTGGAGGTGGACGCCGAGGGGGCGCTCGTGCACGTCCTGCCGTGTCTCGTCCCGCGCGGTCGTCCGGTACCCGTCCGCGGTGTGGCACTCGCGTCCGACGGCACCGCACACATGGAGCTGCTCGACGCACCGGACGGGGAGACGGTCTGCCCGCTGCCGGTCGAGCTGACCGACCGGGTCGAACTGCGCACGCTCGAACGTCCCCTCGGGCAGGGTGCGTTGCGGCTGAGTGCGCTGGCTGAGCAGATCACCCTGCACACCGATGAGGCCGCCTACGATGCCGCGCAGGCGGACCGGACGACGAAGTTCGCCGCGCACTACCTGATCCCCTCGGGCCTGTTCCGCCCGGACGACGCGGAGGACGGGTGGCTGCCGACCGCGCACGCCCTGTTCGCGGGTGAGGTGATCGCCCACGAACGCACGGAGAGTGAGATCACCGGGGAGGTGTTCCACCGACTGCGGGTGCGCACTCTCGCCGACGCCGAGATCGACGTGGCAGCGGCTGACATCCAGCTCGACCGGGCCCCGGCCGTCGGCCAGTGGCTGGACGGTTCCTTCTTCCTCACCGGCTCACTCGGACTGGCGGACGCGGGGACCTCGACGGAACGCCCTGCCGACGCGGAACGCTTCGCCGCCACGGAACACCGTGCCGACGCGGAACGCCCTACCGGCACGGGCCCCCTCCCCGGCTCGGGTCCGTCCGCGGCATCGGCGAGCTGAGCAGCCGCCGTCCCGGCCACCGGGCGGCGGCACACCC
>NZ_BAAHCA010000259.1:0-5740 GCF_054776295.1 Streptomyces sparsus | reverse complement strand
CACCCGCGGCGCGTCGGCGTCTCCGCCTTCGGCGTCAGCGGCACCAACGCGCACGTCGTCCTCGAGGAGGCCCCGCCCGCGCCCTCCGCCGCCGACGGGGCAACGGACCCGCAGCCCGACGGCGAGGACGGCACCGGGACGGCGGCCGTCGGGACGGACCGCACCCCGCCCGTACTGCCCTGGCCCCTGTCCGCCCGGACCCCCGAAGCGCTCCGCGGGCAGGCACGTGCCCTGCTCACCCACCTCGACACCCACCCCGCCGACAACGACCAGGACATCGCCCACACCCTCGCGGCCCGCCGGTCCCACTTCGACCACCGGGCCGTGGTCCTCGGCGACAGCCGCGACACGCTCGTCAGCGGGCTGAAGGCGCTCGCCGCAGGTGAGACGGCCGCACCCGTCGTCGTGAACACCGCACGACGAGGAAAGCGCACCGCGTTCCTGTTCTCGGGTCAGGGTGCGCAGCGTCCTGGTATGGGTCGTGAGTTGTACGAGGCGTTTCCGGTGTTCGCCGATGCCTTCGACGAGGTCTGTGCCCAGGTGGGTGGGGATCTGAGGTCGGTGGTGTTCGGTGATGATGCGGAGGTGTTGGGTCGGACGGAGTGGGCGCAGCCGGCGTTGTTCGCGGTGGAGGTGGCGCTGTTCCGCCTGGTGGAGTCTTTCGGTGTGCGTCCGGATTTCCTGGTGGGTCATTCCATCGGTGAGTTGGCTGCCGCGCATGTGGCGGGTGTGGTGTCGCTGTCGGACGCCTGCCGCCTGGTGGTGGCGCGTGGTCGGTTGATGCAGGCGTTGCCGGCTGGTGGGGTGATGGTGGCGGTGGAGGCTTCCGAGTCGGAGGTCGAACCGCTGCTGGAGGGTCGTGCGGGTGAGGTGTCGATCGCGGCGGTCAACGGTCCGCGTGCGGTGGTCATCGCGGGGGCTGAGGCGGCCGTGTCCGAGGTTGCCGATCGGCTGTCGGCTTCGGGTTGTCGTACGTCGCGTCTGCGGGTGAGTCATGCGTTCCATTCGCCGTTGATGGAGCCGATGTTGGCGGAGTTCCGTGCGGTGGCCGAGCAGGTCACCTACTCCGCCCCCGTGATCCCGGTCGTCTCCAACGTCACCGGACGCCTCGCCCAGGACGGCGAGTTGGTCACGGCCGATTACTGGGTGCGTCATGTCCGGGAGGCGGTGCGGTTCGCCGACGGCATCCAAAGCCTCACCGAGCAGGGCGTCACGCGCTTCCTGGAGATCGGACCCGACAGCACCCTCACCGCCCTCACCCGGACCGCGACGGCGGCGGGCGGTGACGACCAGGTCGCCGTGTCGCTGCTGCGCAAGGACCGGAACGAACCGCACACCGCCATGGCCGCGCTGGCCGCCCTGCACACCGCGGGGACCACCGTCGACTTCAACGCCGTACTCCCGGGTGAGCACCGGCCGGTCGACCTGCCGACGTACGCCTTCCAGCGGAGCCGCTACTGGCTCGACCCGGTCTCCGACCACTCAGGGCCCCGCGGCGGCCACCCCCTGCTGTCCGCGGTCATCAGTCTCGCCGACACCTCCACCGTGGTGGCGACAGCACGGCTGTCACGCCGAACCCGGCCCTGGCTCACGCAACTCACCACCAGCGGTGGCTCGCTGGTGAGCGCCTCGGTGCTCACCGACCTGGCTCTGCACACCGGCCGAGCCCTCGGCCTGCACCGCCTCCACGAGTTCCACGCCGACGTCCCCCTGGAACTGCCGGACGCGGGTGAGCTCGAAGTACAGACCGTCACCCAGGCCGCGGACGACAGCAGCGGCCTGCGCTCCTTCGCCGTCTACGCGCGCCCCACCGCCCCGGCCGACGGGATCTCCGACGCCCTCGACTCCCGCCCCTGGGTCCGGTACGCCCACGGCACCCTGGCTCAGCACTCCGACGAGGACGCCGCCCCGCCCCTCCCCGCCGTCCGGGAATGGCCGCCCCCCGGCGCGACGCCGATCGACCTGGACCAGTTGTACGCCGCAGCCGACACCCGTCTCCGCGAGTTCGACGCCACCGGTGGCGACAGCGAGCCCACCTCGCCGCTGACCGCCGCCTGGCGCCTCGGTGACGACATCCTCGCGGAAGCGGCCCTGCCCGAGTCCCAGGTGCCGGACGCGGCCCGGTTCGCCGTGCACCCGGTGCTGCTGGACGCCGCGCTCGTCGCCCTCACCGCGCTCGACGGCTCTCCGGCCCACCTCGTCACCTGGGAGGGGGTGACCCTGCACGCAAGCGACGCCGAAGCCGTGCGGATCCACATCAGCCCACGCGCCGACACCGGGGCCACCCTGCGCCTCCTCGACGGCGCCGGCGCCCCCGTCCTGACCGCCGGCACCGTCGCCGTCCAGCCCCGCACCGACGACTGTCCCGGCGCCGCCGCCACGGACCGCGGCAGCGACGTCTACACCACGACCTGGGCCCCGGCCGGAACGGCCGTCCTTCCCGAGCCGGCGCACCTCACCGTGCACAGCGGCCCGGACGAGCTGCTCGACACCGTGCAGTCGGCCACGGCGTCCGCCCCGCCCGCCGAGTGCGTCGTCGTGCCCTGGCGCGCCACGGACACCGGGCCGGACCTGGCCGCCCGGGTGCACGGCGCCACCACGCACGCCCTGGACCTGCTGCAACGCTGGCTCGCCGACGAGCACACTGCCCACTCCCGGCTGGTCGTGGTGACCCGTGGCGCGGTCGCCGCCACGGACGGCGAGGCCGTCACCGACCTGCCGGGTGCCGCCGCCAGAGGACTGATGAAGTCCGCACAGGCCGAGAACCCCGGCCGCATCCTCCTTCTCGACGCCGACACGGACCCCACCCCCGACCAGCTCGCCGAGGCCGCACGCCACGACGTGGACGAACTCGCCCTGCGAGAGGGAGCGTTCCTCACCCCCCGGTTGGGCAGGGCGGGGGACGGCCCCGCCACACCGGGCGCCTCCTTCGACCCGCACCACACGGTCCTGGTCACCGGCGGCACCGGAACGGTCGGCGCCGCCACGGTCCGCCACCTGGTCGCCGAGCACGGCGTCCGGCACCTGCTGCTGCTCAACCGCCGTGGCCCGGACGCACCCGGCGCCGACGCGCTGACAGCTGAACTCACCGCGGCCGGCGCCCGGATACGCGTCGCGGCGTGCGACGTCGCCGACCGGAACGCCCTCGCCGACGTCATCGCCACCATTCCCGAGGAGCACCCGCTCGGCGCCGTGGTGCACGCCGCCGGCGCTCTCGACGACGGTGTGATCACCTCCCTGACGTCCGACCGCGTCGCCGCCGTCCTGCGCCCCAAGGTCGACGCCGCGATCAACCTGCACGACGCCACCCGTGCCCACGATCTGACGGCCTTCGTACTGTTCTCCTCCGCCGCCGCCACGTTCGGCGGCCCCGGCCAGGGCAACTACGCCGCAGCGAACTCCTTTCTCGACGCCTTCGCCACACAACTCGCCGCCGAGGGACGGCCCGCCGTGGCCATCGCCTGGGGCCTGTGGGAGGCGAACAGCACCATGACCCGAGGAATCAGCGACGCCGGGATCAGCCGGGCCCGGCGCAGCGGACTCGGCGCCCTGCCCACCCAGGACGCCGTCGCCCTCTTCGACCGCTGCCTCGCCCACACCGGCCGTGCGCCGCTCCCGCTGAGACTGGACCACGCGGTCCTCCAGCAGGCGGCAGACGAACTCCCGCCGCTGCTCCAGTCCCTGGCGGGGCGCCGGAAACTGCGCAAGGCATCCCCGCTCAGCGCTGTGTCCCCGCTCGGTCTGGTCGCCCTCCCCGAGGCCGAGCGCCGCAACACCCTGACGGACCTGGTGCGCACCACGCTGGCCACCGTCCTCGGACACGCGTCGGGTGAGCCGTTGGACCTGGAGAAGCCCTTCAGCGGACTGGGACTCGACTCCCTCACCTCACTCGAACTGCGCAACGCCCTCACCAAGGCGACCGGGCTGGCTCTCCCGGCGACACTGGTCTTCGACCACCCGACGCCCGAAGCCGTCATCGACCACCTCCTGCACCAGACGGCGCCCGGGACCGCCCAGGACGGTGGAACGCCGCTCCCCGCGCACGCAGGCCACACGGCCGGGCTCGCCGACGACCCCGTCGCCATCATCGGTGTGGGCTGCCGTTTCCCCGGGGGAGTGGACACTCCGGAACAGCTCTGGGACCTGCTGCTGCGCGGTGAGGACGCCATCGGCGACTTCCCCGACGACCGCGGCTGGGAGAACCTGACCGCCGCCGACGAGACGACCGACGGTCCGGACTACACCCGCCGAGGGGCCTTCCTGTCAGATGTGGCGGGTTTTGACGCCGAGTTTTTCGGAGTGTCGCCGCGTGAGGCGTTGGCGATGGATCCGCAGCAGCGGTTGTTGTTGGAGACGTCGTGGGAGGCGGTGGAACGGGCCGGTATCGACCCGCGTTCGCTGCGCGGCAGCCAGGTCGGGGTGTTCACCGGCACCAACGGCCAGGACTACCCGGCCCTGTTGAACGCCTCCGACGGCGACTTCGGCGGGTACGTCGGCACGGGCAACGCGGCGAGCGTGGTATCGGGGCGTCTGTCGTACGTGCTGGGGCTTGAGGGGCCGGCGGTCACGGTGGACACGGCGTGCTCGTCGTCCCTCGTGGCACTGCACTGGGCCATCCGTGCCCTCACCACCGGCGAGTGCCCGATGGCGCTCGTCGCCGGAGTCACCGTCATGTCCACCCCTTCGGCCTTCGAGGAGTTCTCGCGGCAGGGGGGTCTTGCGTCGGATGGTCGGTGTAAGGCTTTTGGTGAGGGTGCGGATGGTACGGGGTGGGGTGAGGGTGTTGGTGTGCTGTTGGTGGAGCGGCTTTCGGACGCTCGCCGCAAGGGGCACAACGTGTTGGCGGTGGTGCGGGGGAGTGCGGTCAATCAGGACGGTGCTTCCAACGGCCTGACGGCGCCGAACGGTCCGTCGCAGCAGCGGGTGATTCGCGCGGCGTTGGCGAGTGCTGGGGTGTCCGCTGCGGATGTGGATGCAGTGGAGGCGCATGGCACGGGTACCTCGCTCGGTGATCCGATCGAGGCGCAGGCGTTGTTGGCGACTTATGGTCAGGGTCGCCCCGAGGAGCGGCCTTTGTGGTTGGGGTCGGTGAAGTCGAATCTTGGTCATACGCAGGCTGCTGCGGGTGTGGCGGGTGTGATCAAGATGGTGGAGGCGTTGCGGCGTGGTGTGTTGCCGGCGACGTTGCATGCGCAGGAGCCGTCCTCGCATGTGGACTGGTCGGCGGGTGGGGTGCGGTTGCTGACCGAACCGCAGGACTGGCCGCAGCACGACCACCCTCGCCGCGCGGGCGTCTCCTCCTTCGGCTTCAGCGGGACCAACGCCCACGTCATCCTCGAACAGGCCCCCGAGAGCGAGGAGGGCATTGGCGCACGCGTCGAGCGTGAGCTGCCCGTGGTCCCGTGGGTGCTGTCCGGCCGTGGCCCCGAAGCACTTCGGGCACAGGCAGCACGGCTTCTCGCCCACGCGCACTCGGCGCGAGAGATCGACGTGCATCAGGTGGCGGTCGCTCTGGCGACTACCCGCAGTTCCTTCGAGGACCGTGCCGTGGTGCGGGGCGGAGATCGGGCCGCTCTGCTGGCGGGCCTCGATGCCCTGGTACGTGGTGAGCCTGCTGCGAACGTGGTCGAGGGCTCGGTCGGCGAGGGCAAGGTCGCGTTCCTGTTCTCGGGTCAGGGTGCGCAACGTCCTGGTATGGGGCGTGAGTTGTACGAGGCGTTTCCGGTGTTCGCCGATGCCT
>NZ_BAAHCA010000258.1:0-5744 GCF_054776295.1 Streptomyces sparsus | reverse complement strand
GGGCCCGCGCTGGCGGACGCCCGTGACCACTCCTTCGCCGCCAGGGAGATCGGCCGGTGGGAGGAGGCGGCCCACAGCGCACGTGAGGTGCGGATCGCCGCGCTGCTGGCGTCGGGGGGACACGGCGAGGCGGTGCTCGACGCCCGCGCGCTCGCCGAGGACGAGCCGCTGCGGGAGTCGGCGTGGGCGCTGCTGATGCGTGCGCTGCACCAGGCGGGGCGGACCGCGGAGGCGCTGCTCGAGTTCGAGCGCATGCGGGTGGTCCTCGGACGTGACCTGGCGCTGGAGCCGAGTCCCGCGTTGCGCGCCCTCCGGTCGGCGATCCAGCGGCACTCCCCCGACCTGGCTCCCCGGCAGCCCGGGTGGGCCGTCCAGCCGTTGCCGGCAGCCGGCTGAGGGCCCGCGCCGCCGCGCCCCCGGAACGGGCGCCGACAGCCTGCGGGCCGGACGGTCCGTAGGGTGTCGGGGCGGGTCGGCATGATGAGCGGGGGCGACGATGCGGGTGGGAACGGCACGGCGGGCCGCGGCGGACTGGGTCGCGCGGTACGCCGCCGGTGAGCCCGGCTACCGCGGGGCGTTCTTCAGCGGCTCCACCGTCGGCCGGCCGGACGCCGCCGCGCTCCCGGTGACCTCGGACGTGGACGTGGTGGTGCTGACCGCCGGAAACCCGCCCGGCAAGCCGGGCAAGGTGCGGTACCGGGGCGTCCTGCTGGAGGTCACCTGGCTGCCCTGGTCGGACGTCGCCTCGGCCGAGCGGGTGCTCGGTGACTACCACCTCGCCGGGAGCTTCCGGTGCGACACGGTCATCGACGATCCGACGGGACACCTGGGCGGTCTGCACACCCAGGTGTCGCGCAGGTTCGCCGACCGTACCCAGGTACGGCGCAGGTGCGCCGACGCCCGGAGCCGGATCACCATCCGGCTCGCGGCGCTCGACGGCGGCGCGCCGCTGCACGAGTCGGTGACCGGGTGGCTGTTCGCGACGGGGGTGACGACCCACGTGCTGCTGGTCGCCGCGCTGCGCAACCCGACGGTGCGGCTGCGCTACGTCAGGGTGCGGGAAGCACTCGACGACCACGGTGAGTCAGCCCTGTACCCGAGGTTGCTGGACCTCCTGGGGTGCGGCGCCCTGCCCCGGGAGGCGGTGCGGCGCCATCTGGAGGAACTGGCCACGACCTTCGACCTGACCGTGCCGGTGGCCCGCACGCCGTTCTTCTTCAGCAACGACCTGACCTCACGGGCACGGCCGGTCGCGATCGGCGGCAGCCGGGAGCTCGTGGACACGTTCCAGCACCGGGAGGCGGTCTTCTGGATCGTAGCCACCTTCGCCCGGTGCCACACGGTGCTGGCCGCTGACGCGCCTCGGCTGCACCGGGCCAGGCTGCCGGCCTTCCGCGCGGTGCTGGCCGATCTCGGCATCGGCGCGGCCACCGACCTGCTGCTCAGGGCCGAGCAGGTGACGGGTTTCCTGCCCGAACTGGACCGCGCGGCCGAACGCGTCATGTCCCGGCATCCCGACGTGGTCGGCTGACGGGCCTCCGCCCCGGCTGCCGGACCGGAGGCCTGGTCCTCCGGACACCGCCGGTCGGACGCGTCCTCACCCGTCCGGGTGGTCGGGGCTTTTGCCGCACGGGCGTTCGTGGAAAAGACGACAGGTCCTTGTCACAGCCATGTACGGGAGCACTCCATGGTCCTGTCGATCTCCGGTGTCGTCCTCTTCGGACTGCTCGTCTTCATGTTCTTCCGCAAGGGCGGGTTGAAGCCGGCGCACGCCATCGTGTGCGCGCTGTTCGGCTTCTACCTGGCCGGGTCGGCCGTAGCGCCCAGCATCCGGGCCGGCGGGGAGGGACTGGCCAATCTGCTGGCTGGCATCAGGCTCTGACCGGCGCGCCCGCACCACCGGCACGCACGCGGACCGCGCCGGGCGACGCCGCCACGTACGCCTCCCCCGCCCGCTCCTGCGCGCCGCCCCGCCGGACCGTTCCAGGCAGACCGTTCAGGCGGACGCGCGGGCGGTGTGCACCGTCATCGCCGTCAGGTAGAAGACGTCCGCACGCTGCTGGATTCCGTCGGCGGCCTCCGGGTCGAGCAGTCGGGTGAGCGTGGCGCGGTCCTGGTCGTCGAGGCTGTCCGCGCCCTGCTCCGCCAGCCTGCCGAGCAGCGTGCGCACGTGTTCCCGGCCCGAGGCGTCGAGTGGGGCGGGCCGGTCGACGAGGAAGGTGCGGCTGCCGGTGGGCGTGAGACCGGCCCGGTCCAGCATCGCCGGCCAGTCCTCCACCACCGACACGGTGCCGGGCAGCGAGGCCCGCATCGCGGCGAAGCGCTCCTCCATGAGCACGTCGAGCCGGGCCTGCAGGCCCGGTCGGCCCAGGCCGAAGTCGCGGGGCAGGAAACGGGTGCCGAGCCCGCCCTCGGTGATCACCAGCAGCCCGCCGGGATTCACCAGGTCGGCGAGTGCCCGCAGTGCCGCCTGCTGGTCGCCCAGGTGGTGCACCGCCTTGCTGCTCCACACCAGGTCGGCGGGTTCCAGGTCGGGGAACTCCGCGGGGAGCTGCGCCTGGCGGGTACGGAACCGGTCCTGGACACCGGTCCTGGCCGCGTGGTCGCGGGCCCGGGTGAGCAGTTCCGCGGAGCCGTCGACCGCGGTGATCCGGGCCCCGGGGAACCGCTCGGCGAGTCGGCACGCCACCCGGCCCGGGCCGCTGCCGACGTCCAGCACGCTGCGTACCTCCGGCGCGTCCGGCAGCCAGCCGGCGATCTCGTCCAGGGCGGGGCCGTGCAGGTCGGCCTCGCGTTCCAGGGTGGCGCCGAGCTGGTCCCAGTCAAGGTCTTCGGGCTGGTGGGAGTGGTGCGTCACGATGTCCTCACCTCTGCGGAAGCGGCGGATCGGTGCCCGGTACCGAGCACCGAGGGCTCACGCGCGGTGCGGCACGCGGAGCCGTTGCGACCAGGCTGCGACACACCGGCACAGCAGAGCCAATCTCTTTGCCAGGTCGGCAAAAGCCAGGGCCGGAGGGGAATGCGGCCGGAGGCGCGGGGCGAGCAGGGGGCCGGAACGGAAACCGGTGGCGCCCGGCGATTACTTCTGGCGCCGGCCGCCGTCTGTAGGGGTGTGCGGGGCCGCAACGGCGGCACCGGAAGCGAAACGGAGCGGCACATGTCGAAGATGATGTTCGTGAACCTGCCGGTCAAGGACCTCAACGCCTCGGTCGCGTTCTTCACCGAGCTGGGTTTCTCCTTCGACCCGAAGTTCACCGACGAGAACGCCAGCGCCATGGTGGTGAGCGACACCAGTTCGGTGATGCTGCTGGCTGATCCGTACTTCCGGAGCTTCACGCCCGGCAGGGAGTTGGCGGACACCACGGCGACGACCGAAGTGATCGTCTGCATCGGGCTGGACAGTCGGGTCGAGGTCGACGAACTCGCGGACAAGGCCCTTGCGCTGGGCGGCTCCCCGACCCGGGAGCCGCAGGACCACGGGTTCATGTACGAGCGCAGCTTCCAGGACCTCGACGGGCACCTGTGGGAGGTCATGTGGATGGACCCGGCCGCGGCCCAGGGGTGAACCCCTCAGCGGTGTCCGGACCGCACAGGGGACGGTCCGGACACCGCTGCCGGTTCGGGGACGGCGGCGGGCGCCCCCCGGGGCGGTCAGCGCACGGTGACGCCGGAGAGGGTGCGGGCGATGACGAGCCGCTGGATCTCGCTGGTGCCCTCGAAGATGGTGTAGATCGCGGCGTCCCGGTGCATGCGCTCGACCGGGTACTCCCGGGTGTAGCCGTTGCCGCCGAGTATCTGCATCGCCTGGGCCGTCACCGTCTTCGCGGTCTCCCCCGCGAAGAGCTTGCTCATCGAGCCCTCGGCGGCGGTGAAGGGCCGTCCGGCGGCCGCCATCCAGGAGGCCCGCCACACCAGCAGTCGAGCGGCGTCGATGCGGGTGCGCATGTCCGCGAGCTGGAAGGCGACGCCCTGGTTGTCGATGATCGGGCGGCCGAACTGCTCCCGGGTCCTGGCGTAGTCCATGGCGACCTCGTACGCGGCGCGCGCGATGCCGACGGCCTGCGCGGCGACGGCCGGCCGGGAGGCCTCGAAGGTCGCCATCGCCGCGTTGCCGCCGCGTCCGCGCACGCCCTCCCGGGCGCGGGCGAGCCGCTCGTCCAGCTTCTCCTTGCCGCCGAGCAGGCAGTGGCCGGGCACCCGCACGTCCTCCAGGACGACCTCGGCGGTGTGGGAGGCACGGATGCCGTGCTTCTTGAACTTCTGCCCCTGGGCGAGTCCCGGCGTGGCGGGCGGGACGATGAACGAGGCGTGCCCCCGGGAGCCGAGTTCGGGGTCGACGACCGCGACGACCACGTGGACGTTGGCGATGCCGCCGTTGGTGGCCCAGGTCTTGGTGCCGTTGAGCACCCACTCGTCCTTCGCCTCGTCGTAGACGGCCCGGGTGCGCATGGCGGAGACGTCGGACCCGGCGTCCGGTTCGGAGGAGCAGAACGCGGCGACCTTCACGTCGTCGGCGTCCCCGTACATCTGCGGGATCCAGGTGCCGACCTGCTCCTCGGTGCCGTTCGCCAGCACGCCGACGGCGGCCAGCCCGGTCCCGACGATGGACAGCGCGATGCCCGCGTCACCCCAGAACAGCTCCTCCATCGCGGTGGGAATGCCCAGTCCGGTGGGGTCGAAGTACTGCTGGGCGTAGAAGTCGAGCGAGTACAGCCCGATCTTGGCCGCCTCCTGGATGATCGGCCAGGGGGTCTCCTCGCGCTCGTCCCACTCGGCGGCGGCCGGACGCATGACGTCCGCGGCGAAACCGTGGATCCACTCCTTCACGGCCTTCTGGTCGTCGTTGAGGTCAAGCGCGAACTCGGCCATGTCGGCACTCCCACGGTTGTTACTAGCGGTAACGCGGAAGTCTGTTACCGCGCGGTAGAGCCTGTCAACTCCCTACTCCCCGGTTCCGCTCCAGGTCGGGTGCTACGTTGCCCCGGGGGCAACCCGAGAGCCCGGGCGGGGAGTGGGACATGGAGAGCGGTCAGCGGAGTGACCAGCGGAGCGCCACCGCGCGCCGCCGCGAGGAACTGCTGGAGGCGGCAGACCGGGTCGTGCTGCGTGACGGTCCCGGCGCGTCGATGAACGCGATCGCGGCGGAGGCGGGCATCACCAAGCCGATCCTGTACCGGCACTTCGGCGACAAGGGCGGCCTCTACCGGGCGCTGGCCGTCCGCCACACCGACGCCCTGCTGGCGTCGCTGCGAGCCGCGCTGGACGCGCCCGCCCACCGGCGCGAGCGGGTGGAGGCGACACTGGACACCTATCTCGCCACGATCGAGTCCCACCCGCAGGTCTACCGGTTCCTGATGCACCCGGCCGAGGAGGGCTCGGCAGGCGAGCAGGGCTTCCACGTAGGGCAGCACTCCGCACCGCTGCTGCGCCGGCTCGGCGAGGAGCTGGGCACCGTGATCGTCGAAAGGGTCGACCTGGGCCCGCAGAGCGCCGGGCTGGCCCGGGTGTGGGGGCACGGCATCGTCGGCATGATGTACGCGGCGGGCGACTGGTGGCTGCGCGAACGGCCCTGTTCGCGGGAGCAGTTGGTGAGTCACCTGGCTGACCTGCTCTGGGGCCGGCTGGCCGCGGCCGGCGACCGGGTGGGCGGCCCGGCCTTCTGACCAGCGGCACGCGGTGCCGGCCCCGCACCGGTACGCCCCCGTACCGGCCACCTCTCCACGGACGGCGGTTCGGGCGGGCGC
>NZ_BAAHCA010000257.1:0-5775 GCF_054776295.1 Streptomyces sparsus | reverse complement strand
CGGGGAGGCGTCTCCCTCACGGCCGTACCGCGCGCCCGGCCCGAGGCGGACCGGCCGGCGGAGTTCGGCCTGACCCGCCGCGAACAGGAGGTGCTGCGGCTGGTCGCGGCCGGCCGCAGCAATCCGCAGATCGCCGGGGAGCTGTTCATCTCACCCAAGACTGCCAGCGTGCACGTGTCGCGCATCCTGGCGAAGCTGGGGGTGGCCGGCCGCGGCGAGGCCGCGGCGCTGGCGCACCGGCTCAGACTTCTCCCGACTCCGTCTCCGACTCCTCAAGGCGGGGCCGGGGCGGCAGCACCGCCTCGGGCTGCTGCGGCACGATGACCACCTGACCGGACTCGAGGTCCACCGGGCCGCAGCCCACGCCGTGGTCGTCCTCCTGCACGCGGGTGTGCTCCAGCCGCTGCCGTTCTTCCTCGACGTGCTTGCCGCCGGGCGCGAAGATCTCCTCCACGCCACCGAACATGTCCGGCATCGTCGGCCTCCTCACCCGCCCCGAGGGCGGATCGTTGAAGTCACCGCACCTTCAGCTTCAGGATACGGTCGTCGCCCTCGCGCACGTCGCCCCGGCCGTCGGTGTTGCTGGTCACCAGCCACAGCCCGCCCTCGCCGTCGGCGACGACCGTGCGCAGCCGCCCGTACTCGCCCTCCAGGAACGCCTGCGGGTCGGCGACCGGCTGCTCGCCGTCCAGCGGGATCCGCCACAGCCGCTCCCCGCGCAGTCCGGCCATCCACAGCGAGCCCCGGGCCCACGCCAGGCCGCTCGGTGACGCATCGGCCGGCCGCCACTGCTCGACCGGATCGACGTAGCCCTCCTCACCGGCCTTGCCCTCCACCTCGGGCCAGCCGTAGTTGCGGCCCGACTCGATCAGGTTGAGCTCGTCCCAGGTGTTCTGGCCGAACTCCGAGGCCCACAGCCGTCCCTCGTCGTCGAAGGCCAGGCCCTGCACGTTGCGGTGGCCCTTGGAGAACACCACCGAGCCCGACTCCAGGTTGCCGTCCTCGGGCGGGCTGCCGTCGGGCTGCATGCGCAGGATCTTGCCGGCGGGGGAGTCGTCGTCCTGGGCGTGCGAGGTGTCACCGGCGTCCCCGGTGCCGACGTAGAGCATCTTGTCCGGGCCGAAGGCCATCCGGCCGCCGTTGTGGATGTTCGCCTTGGGCAGCCCCTTGAAGACCACGTCGGGCTCACCGAGCTGGCGGCCCTCCTCGCGGTCCTCGTTGTAGAGCATGCGCACGATCCGGTTGTCCGAGGCGCTGGTGAAGTACGCGTAGACGTGGCCGTCGCCGTTGGTGGCGATGCCCAGCAGCCCGCCCTCACCGCCCGGGTCGACGCCACCGACCTGGCCGAGTTCGGTCGTCGAGCCGTCCTCGGCGGAGACGCGGTGGATGCGGCCGGTGTCCCGGGAGGAGACCAGCAGGTCACCCTCCGGCAGCGCCGCCAGGCCCCAGGGCGAGTCGAGGTCCTCGGTGACGGTGGACGTCACCTCCACGGAGCCCTCCGCGGGCGCCGGCGAGGACCGCGACGCCGGTGACGTCGACTCCCCGGGCCCGGCCTCCGGGGAGGACGCGGCGGTGGGCGGGGTGGCGGACGGCGATCCGCCCTCGCCGTTCTCCGACGCGGGTCCGCCGGAGCACGCCGCGGTCAGCAGTACGGTCGTCGCCAGGGCGGCCGTCAGGCCTGAGCGTCGCACGGTGTCGGTCCTCTCCTCGCGGGATGCGTCCGGGCAGCACATCACACCCGCCGTCGGGTACCCCTGTCGTCAACGCCGAAAGACTCCACCCGGGTTCCCGTCCGTAACCGCCACCCCCCGCTTCCCGGCGCCGAGGCTCCCGCCCCGCCGCCGGGTCAGTCCCAGGAGCCGAGGGCGGGCGGCAGCGAGGCGATCTCCGCGAGGTCCTCCGCCGTCAGCCGCAGCCGTGCGGCCCGGGCGTTCTCCACCGCCCAGCGCGCCTTCTTGGTGCCCGGCACCGGCACCACGTGCCGGCCCTGCGCCAGCAGCCAGGCGAGCGCCACCTGCGCGGGGGTCGCGTCGCCGTGCCGCCGGGCCACCCGGCGCAGGCCGGCCACCACGGGCTGGTTCGCGGCCATCATCTCGGCGGTGAAACGCGGGTGCCTGGCCCGCATGTCGTCCGGCTCGAACCCGCTGCCGGGCGTGAGCGTGCCGCTGAGGAAACCGTTCCCCAGCGGCATCGCCGCCAGCAGTCCGACACCGCGCTCCTCGCACCACGGCAGCAGCGCGGTCAGCGCCTCCGGCGACCACACCGACAGCTCGGCCTGCACCGCGCTCACCGGGAAGACCTGCTGGAGCCGGCCCAGCTGGTCGAGCGTGGCCCGGTGCAGCGGCGCCCGCGAGGAGCGGCGCTGGGACCTGACGCCCACCGCGCACAGGCCCAGCGCCCGCACCTTGCCCGCCGTGACCAGCTCGGCCATCGCGCCCCAGGTCTCCTCCAGCGGCACCTCCGGATCGGGCCGGTGCAGCTGGTACAGGTCGATCACGTCGGTCTGCAACCGCCGCAGCGAGGCGTCACAGGCCCGCTTGACGTACCGGGGGCGGCCGTTGGCGACGATGTGCTGGTCACCGACGAGCAGGCCCACCTTGGTGGAGAGGAACACCTCCGAGCGGCGCTCCCGCAGCAGTCTGCCGATGAGCAGCTCGTTGGTGAAGGGGCCGTACATGTCGGCGGTGTCGAGCAGTGAGACGCCGTGGTCGAGCGCCCGGTGCAGCGTCCGCAGGGAGTCCTCGCCCACCTGCTCGGACGTGGTGTACGCCCAGCTCATCGGCATACATCCCAGACCGACGGCCCCCACCTCGAGCGCTGCCGCGCCGAGTGCCCTGCGCTCCACCTGGACGTGCTCCCTCCCACCCCTCGCGGGGACGACTCCCAAACTAACCGGTCCCCACCGGGCGTCTTCGCCTAGCCTGTGGCCATGGCTGCTCCCCACGTATGGCTTCCCGTCCCGCCCGAGGACCTCGACGACCTCCCGGCGGAGTTCACGTACCACCAGTGGAGCGGGCAGGCGGACTTTCCCGCCGACCCGGCCCGGTGCGTGTTCTACGTGGTCCCGTACATGAAGGGGGCGGCCGTGGCGGTCCGGCCGCTGCCGCGGATGTCGGGGGTGCGGGTGGTGCAGACGCTGACCGCCGGCATCGACCACGTCGAACCCGCGGTGCCCGACCTGCCGTCCGGCGCGGTGCTCTGCAACGCCCGCGGCGTGCACGACGCCAGTACCGCCGAGCTCGCGCTCACCCTGATCCTCGCCTCGCTGCGCGACATACCCGGCTTCGTCCACGACCAGGCCGCCGGGCGCTGGCGGCCCGCCATCCACCCGGCGCTCGCCGACAAGTCGGTGCTGCTCGTCGGCCACGGGGGAGTGGGCGGTGCGATCGAGGACCGGCTGGCCCCCTTCGAGGTGGCGCACGTCGACCGGGTCGCCCGTACCGCCCGGGAGACCGGACGCGGGCCGGTGCACGCGCTGTCGGACCTGCCCCGGCTGCTGCCGCGGGCCGACGTCGTGGTGCTGGCCGTCCCGCTCACCGAGCAGACCAGGAAGCTCGTCGACGCGGAGTTCCTCGCCCGCATGAAGGACGGCGCGCTGCTGGTCAACGTCGCCCGCGGCCAGGTCGTGGACAGCAAGGCGCTGCTCGCCGAGTTGGAGTCCGGGCGGCTGCGCGCCGCGCTGGACGTCACCGATCCGGAGCCGCTGCCCGCCGACGACCCGCTCTGGCGGGCGCCCGGGGTGCTCATCACGCCGCACGTGGGCGGACCGACATCCGCCTTCCTGCCGCGCGCGAGCCGGTTGATCACCGCCCAGTTGAAGCGGTTCGCCGCCGGGGAGCCCGTGCACCACGTGGTCGCGGAGGCGCCGTGACGAGGGGCCGGGAAACAGCCGTTCGAGCATCCCGGTCAACGCTGTGCAGGCGTTCGACTGCGCTCAGTTGGCACAAATGCCCAGGTCGTCACGCTGTGTAGAGGTGCTATGTCCCTGAGTGACGGAACTGGTGTATCGTCCGGACGGGGGAGATACCAGGACACCCAGGGGGGCGACGGGCGAATGCGCGGCCAATGGACGAACAGCCGGATGAGGGACGGCCACCGGAGCCGGCCCCCCAGCCCGGGGACGACACGGTGAGCGCCCACGGAGCCGCCCTGGCGGCTGCCGCGCGGCCCGAGACGCGTCCCCGCGGTACCAACGCACCCCAACTGCTGCTGGTGCTGGCGTGCCTCGCGTACGCCACCGGCGCCCTGTTCGGCTGGGGCTCCCACCGACTCGCCCTGATCATGGGCGACTTCGGTCTGAGCGCCGCGGCCTTTCTCGCGGCCGGTTCCTGCTTCTGGTACGCGCGCACGCACCGTGGAGCGTTCGGCCCCGCGTGGGTGCTGTTCGGCATCTCCTCGACCATGGCCGGCCTGGGCAACGCCGTCTGGGGCTGGTACGAGGTGGTGCTCGGCCGCCCGGTGCCGGCCGCCTCACTCGCCGACCTCTGCTTCCTGCTCTTCGCCCCGCCGGCCATCATCGGCCTGCTCGTCCTCGCCAAGCGCCCCCTCACCCGGAACGGCTGGATCTGCCTCGGGCTGGACGCCTGGCTGATCGGCGGCTCGCTGCTGACGCTCTCCTGGAGCCTGGCGCTGGCCCACACCGGGGCCTGGCGGAACGCCTCGGTGTCCTTCGCCGCACTGCAACTCGCCTACCCGCTGCTGGACATCGTGCTGGTCAGCATGGTCCTGGCACTGCACTTCCGCCGCACGTCAGTGCACCGCTCCGCGATCAACACCGCCGTCGGCGCCCTGGCGTTGACCGTGCTGTGCGACGCCCTCTTCACCTCGCCGCTGCTCCAGGCCCAGTACCGCTCCGGGCAGTTGCTCGACGCCGGCTGGTTCGCCGGATCGCTGCTGCTCGCCTACGCGCCCTGGGTGCCGAGCAGCTCCGGCCCCTCCTCCGGTGAGACGGAGGAGGCCGGCGGGCCCGGTGAGAGCGCCGGCCGCCCGCTGATCGGTTCCCTGGCCGCGCTGACGCCCTACCTGGCCGCCGCCGTCTGCACGCTCGGTGTGCTCTACAACTTCGCCGACGGCCGGGAGGCCGGCCGGGTGGTACTGGTCACCTCCGGCACGGTGGTGCTCGCCCTGGTCGTACGGCAGGGCATCATGCTCACCGACAACGTCCGGCTCACCCGCGAACTGGCGCACAAGGAGAACCACTTCCGCTCCCTCGTCCAGGGCTCCAGCGACGTCATCATGATCGCCGCGTCCAGCGGCACGCTCCGCTACGTCAGCCCCGCCGCCGTCGGCGTGTACGGCCGCGAGGCGGAGGAGATGGTCGGGTCCGAGCTGGCCTCGATGATCCACCCGGACGACCTCGGCCGGTTCCTGCACGAGGTGCGCCGGTTCCTGACCACCTCGCCCGACCAGGACGCGTCGACGCGCATCGAGTGCCGGTTCCGGCACGGAAGCGGCAAGTGGCTGAACGTCGAGTCCACGGTCAACCGCTACCAGGGCGGTTTGATCTTCAACAGCCGCGACGTCACCGAACGGGTGAGGTTGCAGGCCCAGCTCCAGCACAACGCCTCGCACGACCCGCTGACCGACCTGCCCAACCGCGCGCTGTTCACCGAGCGGGTCCGCCAGGCGCTGTCCGGCCGGCGCGGCGCCGACGGGCCGCACCGGGACGCGGCGGTGGTCGTCGTCGACCTGGACGGCTTCAAGGCCGTCAACGACACGATCGGCCACCAGGCCGGCGACGAGCTGCTCGTCCAGGCCGGCCAGCAGCTTCTCGGC
>NZ_BAAHCA010000256.1:0-5779 GCF_054776295.1 Streptomyces sparsus | reverse complement strand
GGGCGGGGGGCGGCTGCCGGCCTGGTACGGGTCGGGCCAGGGCGCCCCGGGGCCGGCGTAACCCTGCTCGGCGGCGGCGTGCAGGGTCCAGTGCGGATCGTGCAGGTGGGGCCGGCCCAGCGCGCAGAGGTCGGCCCGGCCGGCCAGGAGCAGCGAGTTGACGTCGTCCCACGAGGAGATGGCGCCGACCGCGATGACCGGCACACCCAGCGCGTTGCGGATCCGGTCGGCGTAGGGCGTCTGGTAGGAGCGGCCGTACTGCGGCCGCTCGTCGGCGACGACCTGGCCGGTGGAGACGTCCAGGGCGTCGGCTCCGTGCCGGACGAAGGCCGCCGCCGCCGTGAGCACGTCGTCGAAGGTGATGCCGCCCTCCGCCCAGTCGGTGGCGGATATCCGCACGGTCAGCGGCCGGTCCGCCGGCCAGGCGGCCCGGACCGCGTCGAGTACCTCCAGGGGGAAGCGCAACCGTCCCGCGATGTCACCGCCGTAGGCGTCGGTGCGGTGGTTGGTGAGCGGTGACAGGAAGCCGGACAGCAGGTACCCGTGTGCGCAGTGCAGTTCCAGCAGGTCGAAGCCGGCCGTCGCCGCGCGTTCGGCGGCGGCGGCGAACGCGTCCCGCACGGCGTCCATGCCGCCGCGTGTCAGGGCCTCCGGGACCTGGCTGCCCGGCCGGTACGGCAGGGGCGAGGGTGCCACCAGCGGCCAGTTGCCGCTCGGCAGCGGCTCGTCCATGCCCTGCCACATCAGCCGCGTGGAACCCTTGCGGCCCGAGTGGCCGAGCTGCACACCGATCGCCGCCCCGGGCGACGCGCGGTGCACGAAGTCGGTGACGCGTCGCCAGGCGTGCCGCTGGTCGTCGTTCCACAGTCCGGTGCAGCCCGGCGTGATGCGGCCGCGCGGGCTCACGCACACCATCTCCGTCATCACCAGGCCGGCGCCGCCCAGCGCGCGGCCGCCCAGGTGCACCAGGTGGAAGTCGCCGGGCACGCCGTCCTGGGCGGAGTACATGTCCATCGGCGAGACCACCACGCGGTTCCGCAGCGTGAGCCCGCCGAGCCGGAAGGGCGTGAACATCGGCGGGGTGCCGGGCGGTACGGCCGCCTCCCGTTCCACGGCGGCGGTGAACGCGGGATCACGCAGCCGCAGGTTGTCGTGGGTGACGCGGCGGCTCCGGGTGAGGAGGTTGAAGGCGAAGCGGTGCGGGGGCTGGTCGAGCCGGAACGCGAGGTCCTCGAACCACTCCAGACTGGCCCGCGCCGCCCGCTGGGTGGACGCCACCACCGGTCGCCGCTCCTCCTCGTACGCGGCCAGCGCGTCCGGTATGCCGCGCTGTTCGGACAGGCAGGCGGCCAGCGCCAGGGCGTCCTCGACGGCGAGCTTGGTGCCGGAACCGATGGAGAAGTGGGCGGTGTGCGCGGCGTCCCCGATCAGCACCGTCCGCCCGTGCGACCAGCGCTCGTTGACCACCGTGCGGAACACCGTCCAGCGGGACGCGTCGCCGCGCAGCGGCCTCCCGTCGAGCGCGTCGGTGAACAGTTCGGCACAGCGCTCGACGGAGGCCGGTACCGGCTGTTCGTCGAAACCGGCGGCCCGCCACACCTCCTCCCGCATCTCGACGATGACGGTGGAGGCGTCCGGCGCGTACGGATAGCCGTGCAGCTGGACCGGGCCGTGCGGGGTGACGGCGATCTCGAAGCGGAAGGCGTCGAAGGCGAAGTCGGCGGCCAGCCACAGGTACCGGCAGCGGTGGCCGGTCACGCGGGGGCGGAAGGTCTCGCGGTGCGCCTCCCGGGTGGCGCTGTGCACACCGTCCGCGCCGATGACCAGGTCGTGGTCGGCGGCGAGCCGGGCCGCGGGCGGCGCCGGGGTGCCGAACCGCAGTGTCACGCCAAGCTCCCGGCAGCGGTCGTGCAGGCACTCGAGCAGCCGCTGCCGGCTCAGCGCGGCGAAACCGTGTCCGCCGGACCGCAGCAGCCGCCCCCGGTGCACCACGTCGATGGCGTCCCAGCGGACGAACTGCCGCCGCAGCGCCTCGAAGACGGCCGGGTCGGCGTGCTCGATGCCGCCGAGCGTCTCGTCGGACAGCACCACGCCGAACCCGAAGGTCCGCTCGGCCGGGTTGCGTTCCCACACGGTGATGTCGCGGTCGGGATCGAGCCGTTTGAGCAGTGCCGCCGCGTACAGGCCGCCGGGGCCGCCACCGATGACGGCGACCCTCACGGGTTGCCGTCCTGCCACTTCGGCGGGCGCCGCTCGGTGAACGAGGCGTGGAACTCGGCGTAGTCGGCGCTGTGCATCAGCAGCGCCTGGGTCGCGGCGTCCATCTCCACGGCGGCGGACAACGGCAGGTCGAGCTCCGCGGTGAGCAGCGCCTTGGTCTGCGCGTGGGCCAGGGCGGGGCCGTCGGCCAGCCGCCTCGCCAGCCGGGCGGCCTGCTCGTCCGCCTGTCCCTCCGGCACCAACTGGCTGATCAGTCCGATGCGTTCGGCCTCGGCAGCCAGGACCGGGTCACCGAGCATCAGGATCCGGGTGGCGTGCCCGAGACCGACGACCCGTGGCAGCAGGTAGGCGGCGCCCATGTCGCCGCCGGCCAGCCCGACCTTGGTGAAGAGGAAC
The DNA here is from genome assembly GCF_054776295.1 of Streptomyces sparsus. Classification (NCBI taxonomy): domain Bacteria; kingdom Bacillati; phylum Actinomycetota; class Actinomycetes; order Kitasatosporales; family Streptomycetaceae; genus Streptomyces; species Streptomyces sparsus. The sequence goes on along the minus strand of NZ_BAAHCA010000256.1, from coordinate 3,163 downwards.
GCGAAGCGCGCGGTCGGATCGGCGACCCGGAAGTCGGCGGCGAGCGCCAGCACGGCACCCGCTCCCGCTGCCGCGCCGTGCACGGCGGCGACGACCGGAAAGGGCGCTTCCCGCAGTGCGCGGACCACGTGCCCGGTCATCCGGTTGAAGTCCAGCAGCGGGCCGGTGTCGAGCCCGAGCGTGCGGCCGATGATCTCCTCGACGTCGCCTCCGGAGCAGAAGCCGCGCCCGGCGCCGCCGAGCACCAGGGCCCGCGTCCGGTTCTCCCGGGAGAGCTCGGCCAGCAGGTCCCTGAGGTCGGCGTAGGCCTCGAAGGTGAGCGCGTTGAGCTTGTCCGGGCGGTCCAGCGTCACGGTGACCACACCGCGCTCCCGCCGGACCTTCAGATGCCGCCATTCTTCGGTGCTGCGCGCGGAACCGGTGAACGGGCTCATACGCTCGAAGGTATCACCGGTTCATGACTGTCGTCACGAGTGCGCGATACATGAGCGGCATCCCGGACGGCGGCGGGCCGGGCCCGCACCAGCGGACCGCCGGGCAGTCGGGCCGCGCCCCGGGACTCCGGAGCCCCGGGGCAGGCCCGGCGGGGCTCCGGAGTTCCGGGGCCCGGGAAACGGGGTCGCTAGTCGGCGAGGGTGGCGACCAGGACGGCCTTGATGGTGTGCAGCCGGTTCTCCGCCTCGTCGAAGACGACCGAGTACGGGGACTCGAAGACCTCGTCGGTGACCTCCAGCGACTCCAGGCCGTGCCGGGCGTGGACCTCCCGGCCGATCGCCGTACCGAGATCGTGGTAGGCGGGGAGGCAGTGCAGGAAGCGCACGTCGGGGTTGCCGGTGGCCCGCAGGACCTCCATGGTCACGGCGTAGGGCGACAGCAGCTCGATGCGCTCGTCCCAGACCTCCTTGGGCTCCCCCATGGAGACCCACACGTCGGTGACGACGAAGTCGGCGCCCCGTACCCCCTCGGTGACCTCCTCGGTGAGCGTGATCCTGGCCCCCGTCCGCTCCGCGAGTCCGCGGGCCTGCCGGACCACCTCGTCCTGCGGCCACAACTGCCGCGGTGCCACGATGCGCACGTCCATGCCGAGCAGCGCGCCCGTCACGAGGTAGGAGTTGCCCATGTTGCTCCGGGCGTCACCGAGGTAGGCGTAGCACACGCTCTCGAGCGGCTTGGCGCAGTGCTCGGTCATCGTCAGCACGTCGGCGAGCATCTGGGTGGGGTGCCACTCGTCGGTGAGGCCGTTGAACACCGGCACCCCGGCGTGGGCGGCCAGCTCCTCGACCACCGCCTGTCCGCTGCCGCGGTACTCGATGCCGTCGAACATCCGGCCCAGCACTCGGGCCGTGTCCTTGATCGACTCCTTGTGGCCGATCTGCGAGCCGGACGGGTCCAGATAGGTCGTGTTGGCACCCTGGTCGGCCGCGGCCACCTCGAAGGCGCAGCGGGTACGGGTCGAGGTCTTCTCGAAGATCAGCGCGATGTTGCGGCCGGTCAGCTGCCGCCGTTCGGTCCCCGCCCGCTTGGCGGCCTTCAGTTCGGCGGCCAGGGCGACAAGGTGACGGAACTCCTCAGGGGTGAAGTCGAGCTCCTTGAGGAAGTGGCGGCCCTTGAGGTCTGTCGCCATCGGAAGGCTCCTAGGTCGGGTTCGGCAACGGGAAGCGGACGCACGGGGCGGCGGCATGGAAGAGGGAACGAGGGATAGGAGTGGAAGTATATACGGCCTCTTGTATCTGTATACGGTTTGGGGGGTACGTCACACCGCGTCGCGCTGCACCGGACAGCTCATGCAGCGCGGACCGCCGCGGCCCCGGCCCAGCTCACTGCCGGGGATCTCCAGCACCTCGATGCCCTGCTTGCGCAGGTGGGTGTTGGTGGTGACGTTGCGCTCGTAGGCCACCACCACTCCCGGCTCGACGGCCAGCACGTTGCATCCGTCGTCCCACTGCTCGCGCTCCGCCGCGTGCACGTCCTGGGTCGCGGTCAGGACCCTGATCCCGTCGAGACCTAGCGCCGCGGCGATCGCCCGGTGCATGTGCTCCGCCGGGTGGTCGGTGACCTTCAGCTCCTGCTCCCCGCCCGGCTCGATCGTGTACGAGGGCAGCATGCCCAGTCCCGCGTACTGGGTGAAGGTGTCCGCGTCGACCATGGTCATCACCGTGTCGAGGTGCATGAAGGACCGGCGCTTGGGCATGTCCAGCGCGACGATGGTCCGGGCGGCTCCGGCCGCGAACAGTGAGCGGGCCAACGTCTCCACGGCCTGCGGGGTGGTGCGCTCGCTCATGCCCACCAGCACCGCTCCGTTGCCGATCACCAGCACGTCGCCGCCCTCGATGGTCGACGGGTGCGTGCTCTCGCCCCGGGACCAGAAGGTGAACTCGCCGCCGCCGAACAGGGGGTGGTGCCGGTAGACGGCCTCGAAGTGCACCGTCTCGCGCTGCCGGGCAGGCCAGCGCATCGCGTTGATGGCGACCCCGTCGTAGATCCACGCCGAGGTGTCGCGGGTGAAGAGGTGGTTGGGCAGCGGGTTGAGCAGGAAGTCGTCCGGCTCCATCACGTGGAAGCGCACCGACGAGGGTTCCGCGTGCCGCTCCAGGAACTCCCGCTTGGTCGCGCCCCCCACCAGGGCCTCCGCCAGCTGGGCGGCAGGCAGTTGCTCGAATGCCTCCCGCAGGTGGCCGGTGGCCAGCGGCCCGTACTCCTTCTCGTCGAAGACGCGGTCCATCACCAGGGCGCGGGCCGCCGGCACGTCCAGGGTCTCGGCCAGCAGATCCGCGAAGAGGTGCACCTCCACACCACGCTCGGCCAGCAGCGCCGCGAAGGTGTCGTGCTCCTGCTGTGCCCGGCGCACCCACAGCACGTCGTCGAACAGCAGGTCGTCCTTGTTGGTGGGGGTGAGCCGCTTCAGCTCAAGCCCCGGACGGTGCAGGATGACGCGGCGCAGCCGCCCGGTCTCGGAGTCGACGTGGAATGCCATGCCCCCATCCTGGCGGAGCCGGCCGGCCCACGCCCGTGGATCCGCCGCTCCGAGGCGTGACCACACGGGCGCCCGAGAACGCCTCCCACCGGGAAAGCTGCCCGGCGAGCGGCTCAGCGGGCGAGCTGCTCGGTGAGCCGCGCGATCCGGTCCGGCCCGATCCGGCAGCAGCCGCCGACGAGACGCGCT
>NZ_BAAHCA010000255.1:0-5786 GCF_054776295.1 Streptomyces sparsus | reverse complement strand
TGGAGGACATGCAACCGTCTCTGCTCAGGCGCACAGGCACGGCTGCACGCGCATCATGAAGGACTCCGCCAGGGGCCCTGCGTGGTTCGCCCGGTCCGGAAGTGTTCTGCGGGAAGGTCGACGACTGCTGGGCCGCCGGTCGGGCATCATTGCCCGGAGGTCTGAGAGTGCCAGAGGGCTCAGTGGGGTGCCCGTCACGGCGGATTGATGCAGCAGTCACCAGTAACCGCAGCGTCGACCACGTCCGACTCTATCCCAACGTGAGAGATAAGCGCTTCGTCACCTGGGGAGACCAAGGCGAACGGGCCCGTCGACCTTGTGATTCGCCTCACGTGACACCGGCGGGCCCCGCGCGTCCGAACGACACACCACAACTCGAGGAGAGCTGGCAGCAATGGCGGAACGGCAGATGCAGATCGGCGAAGCGGCCGAGCGGACCGGTTTGTCCCTGCGCACCATCCGCCACTACGAGGAAGTGGGACTAGTCACCCCCTCCGCCCGCAGCCGGGGAGGCTTCCGCCTCTACACCGAGGAGGACGTCGAACGCCTCATGGTCGTCCGACGCATGAAGCCACTGGACTTCTCCCTGGAGGAGATGCGCGACCTGCTGGACGCCACCGACCGGCTGTCGGCCGCGGACGACCTCGAGCCCGAGCAGCGGGACCGCCTCCGCGAGCGGCTGGACTCCTACCGCAAGATCGCCGAAGCCCGCTGCCAGACTCTGCGCGCCCAACTCCTCGCCGCCGAGGACTTCGCCGCCACCCTCCGCCGCCACCTCAACCCGGACACCTGACCCAGTGGTCCACGCGCCTTCCGGACGTGGACCTCTCCGCGGACCAACTGGCCTCCGAGCAGGTCGTTTTGAGCACCATGGCGGTCACTCCGCGCCGGCCGCGCCAAATCGGCCGTGGCTCAACGGGACCGCGACTCGGGCGTACCCGTCTCCTCACCCCACGCGGAGGACACCGGAAGGCGTGGCAATCGCCCTGGTCGGAACGGTGGAGGAAGCTGCCGTCCCGAGCCAGCACGCGGGCGCCGGCGGGCAGTGTCGTGCGTGGAGGGGGCTCAGGAATCGATCACGGCCGCGACGGCCTCGATCTCGACGAGTTGGTCGTCGTAACCGAGCACGGTGACGCCCATCAAGGTGCTGGGGACGTCATGGTCGGCGAAGGAGTCCCGGACCACCTGCCAGGCGGTCACCAGGTCCTCCTGCCGGCTGGACGCGACGAGGACCCGAGTGCTGATGACGTCCTGAAGTGACGCACCCGCGGCGGCAAGGGCCACCTGCATGTTCTCGATCGCTTTCGCCGCCTGGCCCGCGTAGTCACCGATCGCTGCCGTGGAACCGTCCTTGTTCAGCGGACATGACCCGGCGAGGAAGATCAGGCGTGCCTCAGCGGGCGCCGTGGCCGCGTAGGCGTACTCGGCGACGTCGGACAGGGAGGCGGAGCGGATCAGAGTGATCGCACGGGGCACGGTCGTGGAGCCTTTCTCCTCAGGTGCTGAGCGCGCACATCCTGCCAGCACTCCAGTGGCTCCCGCCTTGCCTTTTTGTGCCGCCCCCGCCGACCGGCGGGGTGCTTCACGCCGAAGGGCGGATACCCCGCGCGCACGCCGATCGGCAGGATTGCAGGCGTTGTTGATCACCACGTGCCCGTTCCGGGCCATCAGCAAGGACGATCATGCCCCGCATCCTGAACCGGTCCCCCCGACGTCACCGGACCACCGCCCGGATACTCGTGGCGGGCTGCACCGCCGGAGCCGTACTGCTGACCACAGCCGTGGCGCAGGCGGACAGCGGCACCGTGCCCGTCGCTAGCGTCGTGCAGGCGGCCGAGGCGGTGGAACGCGTCACCGGCACCACGGACCTCGTGCCCTCGACCGCACGGGGCGACGGCGTCGCCCACGCCGAGGTGCCCGGGGACGGGCACACCGCCCGCATCACCGCGCCCGCCACCGCGAACGGTTCGGTGGAGTCCACGTACGGCGACGACACCGTCCGGCTCGGTCTGCCCGGCACCGCCCACTCCCCCGCCTCGACGAGCGCCGGCGGCACCGTCGTGTACGCCGACGCGGCCGACGGCTACAACCTCGCCGTGCAACCCAACCAGGACGGCGTGCGCACCCTGATCACGCTCCAGGACGCGGACGCACCGACGGAGTACCGCTTCGCGCTCGACCTGCCGACCGACGCCGTGGCCGAGGAGCTGGAGGACGGCAGCGTCCTGGTCAGCCGGGGCGACGAGTACCTGGGCACCTTCGACACCCCCTGGGCGAAGGACGCGAACGGCGAGGCGGTGCCCACCGACTACCGCGTCGAGGGCGGCGCTCTCGTGCAGACGGTTCGCACCGGGCCGAACACCGCCTACCCGGTCGTGGCCGACCCGGCGTGGTTCATCCCGATCGCCATCGTCGCCGGGCGCCTGCTGCTGTCCACGGGCGTGAAGAGCATCTCCAAGCACGCGGCCAAGCGGATGGCGCAGCGGGGCATCAGCCAGGAGATGGTCGCGCGTACCGTGAAGAACGGGAAGAAGTCCAGGGGCAAGACGGCCGGCACCTGGAAGTACACCAGCGGAAAGATCTGGGTCGTGGTCAACAAGGCCGGCAACGTCGTCTCCGTCGGCCGCAACTGACCGACCTCTGGGGAGCACAACCATGCACATCGAGTACGACCAGGAGAACGACACCGCGTACGTCTCCCTCGTCGCGCACATCACGGACGGGGCCGCGGTCTCGCAGGTCCCCGTCGAGGCACCGGGCGGAGAGGCCGACCTGACCCTCGACTTCGACGAGTCGGGACATCTGCTCGGCATCGAGGTCATCGGCGCCCGCGCCGCCCTCCCGGCCGAACTGCTCAACGGGGGTGCGGCGGGCACCTGAGAAGCCCCCTTCCTCGGCCAGTCAGCTTCAGCGGACCGGGGCGCGCGGTGACAGGAGCGCGAGGTGGAGAGGTGCTCCGCCTCGCGCTCGTGTCGCCGGTTCACGGTTCCCCCCTGCTGGGGGCTCGCGCCGAAGCACGGGTTCCGCGGCCTGTCAGGGTGCGGAGGCGGTCAGGATGCGGAGGCGGTCAGGGTGCGGAGGCGGGTGCTGGCGCAGGTGCGAAGGCGGGCTCGGGTGCCGGCGCGGGGAGCCGGTCGAGGATGTCGAAGTCCAGCCGCAGGCGCGGGTGTCGGAGCAGGCGCAGGATCGCGCCGCGGGTGCAGACCAGGCGTAGACGTCCGTGTCTGCCGTCGGTTCGGGCGCGTGCGCGGTTGAGGAGCCGCACGCCGCTGCAGTCCATGAAGTCGACCGGGCGCAGGTCGATCAACAGGTCGGCATCGCCGGCTCGCGTGAGGCCGTCGAGGCAGTCGGTGATGCCGGGGGCGGTGGACAGGTCGATCTCACCGCACAGGACGACCAGAGTGCAGATTCCGTGGACGCGCACTTCCTGGACACAGACCACTGCATGGGGTGGGGTCATGGGACCCATCTCTCCGAAGGCGGACGTCCAAGAGGACCGATTCGCCAACGGGGTCCGGGCCGGCACTTCGCACCAGAGTAGTCGGCTGCCTGCCTCACCGCCGGGTTTGTGTCGAATAGATGCGCGATCGAAGTCCCCCGCTGCCACCGCGACCGCGAGCTCTTCGCTGCCACCGCCGACCGCGAGTCCCCCGCTGCCACGGCGGCAGGACCGGACACCGTGAGGACGGGCCCTCCCTTGCGGGAGCGTCGTCAGCGGACGCGTCAGGCCCAGTCGGCTCCGTTTCCGTGCAGGCGCAGTCGGCGGGCCAGCACGTCGCGGGCGACGTCCAGGAGGGGCCGGTCGTGGCTGAAGGCGTGGCCGCGCAGCCTGACCAGGGCATGGTCGCAGTTGATCTCCAGTTGGGCCGCGAGCATGCCGGTCGCCTGGTGGACCTCGGCGAAGTGGAGGCCGGGGTCGTCCAGCAGCGGAGTGCCTGGTGACTCGGCACGGGCCGCGATGGCGATGGTGATCTGTGCGACGGTGTCGGCCAGGCCGAAGGCGTCGGTGAGCTCGTCGTTGGACAGCGGACCGGGACGGGTGCGGTGGCCGGTGAGAGCGCCGAGCGCGATGATCCCGATGCGCAGCGGGAAGGAGAACACCGCGCGTACGTCCAGCGCCTCGATGGCGCCCGGCAGGCCGGGCCAACGGTCGGTGGCGGCCGCGGAGGCGTCGGCCACGTCCGGCAGCAGCATCAGGGTGCCGTGGCGGGCGGCGTCCAGGCTGGGGCCCTGGCCCTGGACCCGCTGCAGATCCTCCAGCGCGTGCGTGTGCTCACCGAAGGACTGCACCAGTTCGGGGGTGTCGCCTCCCGGGGACAGCAGCAGGGCGAGACCGTCCAGGCCCAACGACTCCATGCAGGCCGCGAGGGGCAGCGGCGCCAGGCCCGGCCCCTGGTGCGAGTCGAGGGCACGCAGGTAGGCGACCATCTCCGGATGTGTCACCGGAGCCACCCCCGCGAGGTCGACGGACAGGTCAGGCAGCGGCCGGCCCACCAGTCAGTACCGATGGGCGGACGCCTCACCGATCGCGCCGGGGAAGGAGAGACGTGTCGGCCGTGCCCTGCAGGATCTGGCGGGCGATCTCGGTGAGTCGCACCTGGTGATCACGTGCGTGGCGGCGCATGAGGGTGAACGCCTCCTCCACGCTCATGTCGCGGCGGTGCGCGAGAAAGCCCTTGGCCTGCTCGATGATGATGCGGCTGTCCAGAGCGGCCTGCAGTTGCGCGGTCACCGTCATCTGCTCACTCACCGCCCGCTGTTGCAGGACACCGATAGTGGCGGTGTCGGCCAGCGCCTGCCCCAGCCGCAGCTGGGCGTCGTCCAGCGGTCCAGGCCGGTCCCGGAACAGGTTCAGGGCCCCGATCACCTGGTCGTGCAGGCGGAGCGGGGCTGCGACGACCGAGGTGAAGCCCGCTTCCACCGCCCGCGGCGCGAACCGCGGCCACCGCATCCGGGCCGACTGGGTCGCCAGCGACACGTCCGGAACCTGCTTCCTGGTCCGGACACAGTCCCGGCAGGGGCCCTCGTCCCACTCGATGCTGGCCAGCTCCAGCCGGCGCGTGCGCTCGTCCGACGCCGCGGCGTCCACCAGCTGGCCACCGGGAGTGGCGAGCAGCACCCCGGCTGCCGTCACGTCGAGCAGGGCCACGCAGTGCTCGGCGAGCGTGTGCAGGAACCCGATGACGTCGAAGTCCCGCACCAACGTGTCGGCGAGGTCGACAAACGCGGCCGCCAGCTGTTCCTCACGTGGAAGCTCAGGCACACCCCTCACCTCCAAGAGTGATCCCGGCCAGCTTCGCACAGTCGCCGGCCCCGGGCCCAGCCTCGCCCCGTTCGGATGCCTTCACCCGGCCGACACCGTCACGCAGGGAGCCCGCGGATTCACCCACACGTGACGGGGATCACACCAGGAGGAAAACCCGCGACCCGGCTGGGACGTCTAGCGGGGCGTGAGATCAGTCAGGGGAGCGCTGCACGAGCTGGACGAGGAACGTCTCGTCCGGCTCGTGGCGAAGGGCGACCGTGCCGCGTTCGAGGAGTTGTACCGGCGAACGTCGCCGTGGATGGCGGTGCGGCTGCGCCGCCGGTGCGCCGACGAGCAGATCGTCGCGGAGGTCATGCAGGAGACCTACCTGGCGGTGTGGCGCGCGGCGGGTGCGTTCGCCGGGGCCTCTGTCGGAGGGACCGCAACCGGCTGGCTGTGGACGATCGCGGCGCGCCGCCTCGTGGACGCGTTCCGGCGCAGGGCGCACCACGCGGAGCCGCCGGCGGCCGCAGCTCCGCCG
>NZ_BAAHCA010000254.1:0-5796 GCF_054776295.1 Streptomyces sparsus | reverse complement strand
CCCGTCGCGGCCGGGCGTGCGGGGTCAGGCCGGGCGCTGGAGCACGGCCATGCTGCGGCCGGCCAGCGTGATGCGGTCGCCCGCCTCGTGGGACGGGCCCGTCCACGGCGGATGGCCGTCCTCCCGGGCGGTGTCCACCACCGTCTGCCAGCCGCTGCCGTGATCCGGCGGCACGACGAACTCCCGGGCGTCCTGCTGCGCGTTGAACACCAGCAGGAACGAGTCGTCGGTGATCCGCTCGCCGCGCTGCCCCGGCTCGGAGATCGCGTTGCCGTTCAGGAAGACGGTCAGTGACCTCGCCTGGGCCCGCTGCCAGTCGTGCTGGTCCATCTCCTCACCCTCGGGGGTGAACCAGGCGATGTCCGAGAGCTCGTCGTGCGTGCCCTCCACGGGCCGGCCGTGGAAGAAGCGGCGCCTGCGGAAGACCGGGTGGTCGCGCCGCAGCCACACCATGGACCGCACGAAGGCGCACATCGCCTCCTCTTCCTCCGTCTCGGGCCACTTCACCCAGGAGATCTTGTTGTCCTGGCAGTAGCCGTTGTTGTTGCCGCCCTGCGTGCGGGCGAACTCGTCGCCGTGGCTGAGCATCGGCACGCCCTGGGAGAGCATCAGCGTGGCGAGGAAGTTGCGCATCTGGCGCCGGCGCAGCGCGAGCACCTCGGGGTCGTCCGTCTCGCCCTCGACCCCGCAGTTCCACGAGCGGTTGTGGCTCTCGCCGTCCTGGTTGTCCTCGCCGTTCGCCTCGTTGCGCTTGTGGTGGTAGGAGACCAGGTCGTACATGGTGAAGCCGTCGTGGCAGGTGACGAAGTTGATGGAGGCCAGCGGGCGGCGGCCGTCGTCCTGGTACAGGTCCGAGGAGCCCGTCAGCCGGGAGCCGAACTCGGCGAGCGCCCGGGGCTCACCGCGCCACAGGTCCCGGACGGTGTCGCGGTAGCGGCCGTTCCACTCCGCCCACAGCGGCGGGAAGTTGCCGACCTGGTACCCGCCCTCGCCGACGTCCCAGGGCTCGGCGATCAGCTTGACCTGGCTGACCACCGGGTCCTGCTGCACGAGGTCGAAGAACGAGGACAGCCGGTCCACCTCGTGGAACTGCCGGGCGAGGGTGGCGGCCAGGTCGAAGCGGAACCCGTCCACGTGCATCTCGGTGACCCAGTACCGCAGCGAGTCCATGATCAGCTGGAGCACGTGCGGGCTGCGCATCAGCAGCGAGTTCCCGGTGCCGGTGGTGTCGGTGTAGTAGCGGGGGTCCTCGGCGAGCCGGTAGTAGGACGCGTTGTCCAGGCCGCGGAAGGACAGCGTGGGGCCGAAGTGGTTGCCCTCCGCGGTGTGGTTGTAGACCACGTCCAGGATGACCTCGATGCCCGCCTCGTGCAGGGCCCGGACCGCCTGTTTGAACTCCAGGACCTGCTGCCCGCGGTCACCCCAGGAGGCGTAGGTGTTGTGCGGGGCGAAGAACCCGATGGTGTTGTAACCCCAGTAGTTCGACAGCCCGGCGTCCGCCAGCCGGTGGTCGTTGACGAACTGGTGCACGGGCATCAGTTCCAGGGCGGTGACCCCGAGCCCGGTCAGGTGTTCGATGATCGCCGGGTGGCCCAGGGCGGCGTAGGTGCCGCGCAGCTCCTCCGGCAGGTCCGGGTGGAGCATGGTGAGGCCCTTGACGTGCGCCTCGTAGATCACCGTCCGGTGGTACTCGGTGCGCGGCGGGCGGTCGTCACCCCAGTCGAAGTACGGGTTGACGACCACCGACGTCATGGTGTGCGGAGCGGAGTCGAGGTCGTTGCGCCGATCGGGGCTGCCGAAGTGGTACCCGTAGACGGCCTCGTCCCAGTCGATGTCCCCGCTCACCGCCTTCGCGTACGGGTCGAGCAGGAGCTTCGCGCTGTTGCAGCGCTGCCCGTGCTCCGGCTCGTACGGGCCGTGCACCCGGAAGCCGTACCGCTGCCCCGGCATCACCCCCGGCAGGTACGCGTGCCGGACGAAGGCGTCCGACTCGCGGAGCTCGACGGCCGTCTCCGAGCCGTCGTCGTGCAGCAGGCACAGCTCCACCCGTTCGGCCGCCTCGGAGAAGACGGCGAAGTTGGTGCCCGCCCCGTCATAGGTGGCGCCCAGCGGATACGCCTGTCCCGGCCAGACCTGCATGGAGTCTCTTTCTGTCGCGATGCACTCACCAGCTGCTGATCATTGCGTACCAGGCCGGAAGCCCCAAGGCGTCCTCCCCGGCCTATCTTCCCCCGGATGGACCGGCGGGGAACGGAAGTTGATGGGAGATACTGCTCCCGGGCCCCGACACGCCGCAGTAGGCTTCCTTGATCCAACAGCGGGGGCGGAAGGCGGTGCACAGGTGAGTTCGGGAGGGCTGGAGCTCCCCCCGGGCGACGGTGGCGCACAAGGTGCCGCCGACGCCCACGGCGCGCCACCGGCGACGGTGTCGCTGGCCCGGCCGATGGAGATCGGTGCCGATCTCGACTGGGGGCCCGACATCTGGTCGGAGGTCCGCACCCGGGCCCAGCGCGCCGGACGCGCCTACGTCTGGCTGAACCTCGTGGAACAGCGGCTGCGGTCCGTGGTCGCCGCGGTGCTGCGGCCCATCTACGAACCGGTGCACGGCGACGAGTGGGTGGTCGCGGCGGCCGGACCGGCCGGGCAGGAGTGGGTGCAGCGAGCCGTGGCCGTGCGGGAGGTCAGCCGCCGCAAGGGGTACGTGCTCGATCCCGCCGACGACAACCTGCTGTCCTTCCTCACGCTGCCGCAGCTGCGCGAGCTGATGATCCAGCACTGGCCCTGCTACGAGCCCTATTTCGACGAGCGCCGCGAGATCGAGCTCGGCCTCGACGAGCTGGAGGTGGCGCGCAGCGCGGTCTCCCGGAACCGGGCGCTGTCCGCGGCCGTGCTGGCGCAGACCGAGCGGACGTCGGCGCGGCTGCTGGAGCTGCTGGGCTCCGGCAGTGCGGTGCCGTCCGCTGGCCGGCTGCCGGTGGACGCGGTGGAGGAGCTGGTCGGGGACCGGTTCGCTGACGTGGTCGGCGTGCACGCCGACCGGGTCCGGTTGCAGCGCCAGCTGCCCGTCGAGAACCTGTTCGGTTCCGCCCGCCGCATCGACGCCGTCGGCATAGGCCTCAACCTGCTCGTGCAGAACTACTCCGGCCGCCGGCTGGTGCGGCTCGCGGACGCCGGCTGCCGGATGCGGATGCTGTTCCTCAACCCCGCCAGCAGCGCCGTCAAGCGCCGGGAGCGGGAGCTGGGCCTCAAGCGCGGCGAGCTGAGCCGCGCGGTCGAGATGAACATCCTGCACCTGCGCCGGGTACGCGCCCGCGTCCGGGACAGCGGCGCCCTCCAGATCCACGTGTTCGACGAGACGCCGCGGTTCACCGCCTTCCTGGTGGACGGCGACGGCGCCGACGGGGTGGCTGTCGTGCAGTCCTACCTGCGGCGCAGCCGCGGCATGGAGGCCCCCGTCCTGGTGCTGCGCGGCGGGGGCCGCGACCTCCTGGGCGGCCGGTCCGCCGACGACGGCGACCACGGACTGTTCGCGGTCTACCGAGAGGAGTTCGAGTCGGTCTGGGCCGACTCCCGCCCGGTCTCCTGACCGGCCCGGCCTCCCGGCTGCCGGCCGTACGGCCCGGTGAACGCACGGCGGGCGGGGCGCGCCTTCGGACGGCCGTGCGGTTCCCCGGGCCCTGTCACCGGCCGGTACTAGGCTGCGCGGCATGACTCGGTATGTGGCGCTGCTGCGCGGGATCAACGTCGGCGGGCATCGGCGGGTGCCCATGGCCGAGCTGCGCGACGTGCTGACCGGGCTCGGCTGGGACGCCGTGGCGACCCACCTGAACAGCGGAAACGCCGTCTTCACCACGGCACCGGCCGATACCGGCGCGCTGGCCGCCGCGTTGGAGAGGGCCCTGGCCGGGCACTTCGGCTTCACGGTGGAGTGCCTCGTGCGGTCCGGCGAGGAGCTGCGGGACGTGCAGCGCCGTTGCCCGTTCCCCGCCGCCGACCGGGACCCGGCGAAGCTGCTCGTCCTCTTCGCCGACCGGGAGCCCGAGCCCGCCCTGCTGGACCGCGTGGACCCGGCCGCGCACGCCCCGGACGAGTTCCGGCTGGACGGCCGGGAGCTCTACTGCTGGTTCCCGAACGGCATGGGGCGCAGCAGGCTGCCCGACGCCCTGAACGCGGCGATGCGCGGGCACGTCCTGACCGGCCGCAACTGGCGGACCGTGAGCAAGCTGGCCGAGCTGTCGCGGTGAGCCGCACGGCCGCTCCGTGCCCGTCGGCACGACGCACGGCTGGTGGGAGCGGTGCGTCACCCGTTCCGGTCGGAGCCCGCCGGACGGCCCGGCACCTCCAGGTACGAGAAGGCGCGCAGCGCCCACTCGACGGGCCCGTACCTGAACCGCCGCAGCCACCAGTGGCTGACGAGCAGCTGGACGGCGAACACGGCCCCCGCGACGGAGAGGAGCAGCGGTGGCGACACCGAGCCGACCAGCGCCGCCCCGACGCCCGTGAAGAGCAGGACGTAGACGACGGACTGCCCGAGGTAGTTGGTGAGCGCCATCCGGCCCGCCGGTGCGAGCGCGTTCCGGAGGCGCCGCCCGGGCGCGGTGCCGAAGAACCGCAGCAGCGTGGCCGCGTAGGCGCCGGACAGCAGCGGGGCAACCACGGGGGACACGGCCAGGGCCGCCAGCTCCCGCTGCGTGTTGTCGAGCACGGCGTACAGCACGGCCCCGGCTCCGCCGAGCAGGAAACCGACCCACTGCACACGCCGTAGCAGCACCGTCCGGCTGCCCGGGTCCGCGAGCAGCCGCAGACGGCCCGCCACCAGCCCGACCAGGAACATCGCCATCGCGGTCGGCGCCTGGTGCAGCACCATGCCGACCGCGAAGGAGGGCAGCATCTCCAGGTTCAACGCGACGAGCGAGCCCGCTCCGCCGGCCAGCTCCTGTGCCGTCTCCTGCCCGGAACGGAGTGTGCCCCCGTCCACCTCCACGGGCAAGGCGGCGGCCAGCGCGCCGAACATCAGCGCCACCCACCCGAGCAGGCAGCCGGCCAGGACCAGCGCGGTGCGGTTGCTGACGTCGCGCAGCAGGTAGAGCAGCAGGCCGAGGACCGCGTAGGCGGCGAGGATGTCACCGTAGAAGAGCAGCACCGCGTGCGCCGCCCCGAGAAGGAACAAACCGGCGAGGCGCCGCAGGTGACGCGGCCCCAGACGCCGCCCGGCACGTTCGGCGGACTGCGTCTGGAGGGTGAAGCTGTAACCGAAGAGGAACGAGAACAGCAGGTAGAACTTCGTCTCGAAGAGAAGCGACACCGCGAACCGGGCCGCGTCGTCGAGCGGGCCGTCGAAGGCGGGGTCCTCCGCGCCGTGCACGGCGTAACCGGATGCGAAATAGCGGATGTTGACCACCATGATGCCCAGCAGCGCGAAACCGCGCAGTGCGTCCGCACTGTGCAGTCGAGGCGCTCGTGCGGAGGGCGGGGCGGGTGCGGGTCCGTTGGTCATGCTCCGACCCTAGGAACGTGCCCGCCTCCGGGGGGCGTTTCCGCCCCCGGAGATCTCTGGTCCTCGGGCCTCGGGTGGTCCTCGGGCCGGGTGGTTCTCAGGAAGCGCCACCGTCTCCGATCCGGCAGTTCCGGGAGGCCGGGCGGCTGGCCGGTCCGCGTGCGAGCAACCGGGCCTCGGCCTCGTCGGTGAGGCCGACGGCGGGGCTGCCAGGTGGGTTCTTCGCTTGCCAGCCGGGGGACCGGCACAGCCAGGTCCAGGTGTCGGCGACGGTGTCGGCCACCGGCCGGCACCGCAGG
>NZ_BAAHCA010000253.1:0-5800 GCF_054776295.1 Streptomyces sparsus | reverse complement strand
GTCGGTGACCGGCCGGGGCGGTGGGGCAGCGCCTGCTACCGCTTGCTCAGGCTGGGGGCCTCGTGCCTGCCCTGCGCGGGTACGGACGCGGCCGTCACGCCTCCCCGGGACGTTGCCGGCCGCCGCACACCCAGTCGCTGAGCCGTCAGCCGCCACAGGCGGGGCAGGAAGGCGTAGAAGCGGTCGGGCAGGAACACGGCGTCCGCGATGATCATGGCGCCGGAGAAGACCGGCAGCCCCAGCAGGACCGCGATCCCGAGGTGCATGCCCAGCAGCACCACGAGGACCGGGTACTTGAGCCTGCCGAACAGCACGAACGGGAAGGCGACCTGGGTGAGCACGGTCAGATAGCTGATGGCCGCGATCGCCAGCGGGTACTGGCCGACGAAGTGGGAGAGCGCGGGCCAGGGCTGGAAGAGTTCGAGGTTCAGCACGTAGTGGAGTGCCGTGCCGTCGGCCCAGAACGAGCCCTGGACCTTGTAAAGGCCGGCTGAGCCGTACAGGAAGCAGACCTGGGCCGCGATGACGAACACAGCGCAGTTGTGCAGCACCGTCGCCAGTGTGACGCGGGCGGCACGGAGCTGCCGGGCGCGGGAACTCCGCACCCGTTCCGGCGCGTCGGCCCCGCCGGCGACCCTCCTCCGTGCCCGCCGCGCGTCCAGGGACCAGCGCCGACCGCACGCGGTGAACACGAGGTAGAGGGACATCAGCAGGATCAGGTTGTCGCCCCCGTCCGTCATGAAGATCGACCGTGCGTGGAACGAGGCCACCACGACGGCGAACAGGACGGACACGACCCGGGTCCGCCAGCCCAGCACGAACAGCGCGGACGTCACGAGGGCCGCCGCGTAGCACAGCTCGAACCAGGCACGGCTGTCCGAGAGGATCAGCAGGCTGTACCAGCCCGTCTGGTCGAAGAGCTGCGCCGCCAGCGCCGGAGTCCACGGGGCGTCCGGTCCCCACATCACGTGGCGGTGCGGGAACTCGCGCAGCAGGAAGACCAGGTAGAGCAGCCCGTAGCCGATGCGCAGCACCGACGTGGCATACAGGGAGACCGGCTGTTCGGTGACGAGCGTCCGGCAGGCACGGACCCGGGCCCGGAACCGGCGTCGTAGTGCGCCCACGGGCGGAGCCGGGTCCGTCGCACGATCCGGTGCGACTGCCGCGGTGGGGAGTCCGCGCGTCTGCTCATTTCCCATGACGAGTCACCTTCCACCAGGGCAGGAGCCGCTTCTCGACAGGTGTCGTCGTGCCGTTCCGGACGTCCGAGCCGGGGGCGGCGACGGGGCGGGTGACGACGCGCAGCTGGATGAAGTCGAAGTCGCGGCCACCGCGGTGCTCGGCGACGCGGTCGGCGGCGATGTTGCTCACGTACTCCTGCATCATCACGGCCCGCTCGGAGCGCGCCGTGTCGTCCTCGCCGTGCGTCTCGACGTAGGAGGACCAGGCGCGGCGCAGGAGGTTCTGGGCGGTGTGGCTCGGGAACGCCTGGTGCTCGATCGCGGATTCGTCCACGGCGGTCAGGTCGAACCACGGGCTCACCCGCGTCGAGTCGCCGGGGCCGGAGTGCGCGGTCCTCGCCAGGATCTGCCGGTTGACGGAGTCGGGATTGGGGGCGAAAAGGCGCCAGTTCTGTTCGAAGAGGGGATACACCCATGCGTCGATCTGCTGGCTGTATCGCCGGGACACGGGATTTCCCGGGGCCACGTGGAAGAAGACGCACACGACGTGAATCAGTGTGACGGCCAGCACGAGAGCCACGGTCGTGGAGACCCCGGCTTTCCACGCACGTACGCTCAGGGGGAGTTCTTCGGGAACGTCCGACGCTTCAGGACGTTCCCGCGGTGGGCCGGAGTCGGAAAGTTCGTGTTCTTTCACGTCCGCCGGTTCGATTCGGCTCGGCACCGCTCACCTTGCTTTCCTGTCTGCAACCCGCAACGGTCGTTCCGCGGAGACGCACCGGCGGCGCGCGGCGGAATCCAGGGATTCCGCCGCGCGCCGTCATCCGATGAAAGGGCTCATCGCAGCCTCTGGTCAGCCTTCGTCGCCCTGGTGCCCCGCGTGCTGCGGAACGTCGTCGTAGCCGTAGTGGTTGCCGTGTTCCGGCTTGCCACCGTGCTCCTGCTCGTGGCCGTCGGGCTTGCCGCCGTGGTCGTGGCCGTGTCCGTCGGGCTTGCCGCCGTGGTCATGCTCGTGGCCGTCGGGCTTGCCGCCGTGGTGGTCGTGGTCGTGGCCGTCGGGCTTGCCACCGTGGTCGTGGCCGTGTCCGTCGGGCTTGCCGCCGTGGTCGTGGCCGTGGCCGGGTCCACCGGGCTTGCCGCCGGGGCCGCCGACGGTGTTCCCGACCGTGGTACCCGAGACGTTACCGGTGGTGACGTTGTTGCCTGCGGTGTTGCCGACGGTGTTCCCCGCGACGCTTCCCGAGGTGCTCCCGCCGGTGACGATCGGTCCGCCCAGGAGCCCGCCGCTGGTGATGAGGCCGCCGCCGATCAGGCCCCCGGTCGTGCCGGAAGTCGTGCCGTTCGTCGTACCGGTGGTCGTGCCGGTGGTCGTACCGTTCGTGGTCCCGGTGGTGGTGCCGGTCGTGGTCCCGGTGGTCGTCCCGTTCGTCGTGCCGCCCGTCGTGGTCGAGCAGTCGCCCAGGAAGATCCTGTTGTCGTCGAGGGTCACGGCACCGTTGCGGGCCAGCGCTCGGCCCTCGATGTTCGTTCCCGTGGTCACGCTGATCGAGGTCAGCGCCATGATGGTGCCCACAAAGGTGGAGGTGGTGCCCAGCGTGGCCGAACTCCCGATCTGCCAGTACACGTTGCACGGCGAGGCGCCGTTCGTGAGCAGCACCCGGCTGGAGGAGGCCGTCGTCAGGGCTTCGGGGATCTGGAACACCCAGACCGCGTTGGGGTCTCCGCCCGCGTCCAGGACCAGGTCACCCGTCAGTCCGACGCCGGACGACGCCGTGTAGACGCCGGGAAGGAGGGTGTCGCCGTTGCCGATTCCCGCCGCGAGGGCGAAGTCCGTGGCCTGGCTGGCGGCCTGGTTGTATGCCGTGACCAGGTCGCTCTTGGCGTTGTTCGCCACCGCGTCCGCTGCGTGCACCGAGCCGAGCACCTGCCCGGGAGGGAATCCGGTGATCGCGGTGCCCGGACTGACTCCGAGATCCTGACCGAGCACGGTGGGACCGGTGTTGGTGACCTCGGAACCTGCCAGTACGGAGAAGCTGGCAGCCGTACCCAGGGGTACGGGAGTGGCGATGGCCTGGGCCGGGGTCGACATCGCCGCGATCATCACGGCGGCGATGGTTCCGGCGAGGCCGGTGGTCAACCATCCGGTCAGGGAACGGGACTTGGCTGCCTGGGGGATCTTCAGTTTCATCGAGAGGCCATTCCTGTGGGAGGGGGGCCGTGGCCTGCCGGGCCCTGTCGATCGCCCGGGAGCCTTGGAGATGTGCTGGAAGATTGGCAGAACTCTCCGCGTGGTCGGAGCAACTGCGAAGTGAGTCGGGGAATTCACGCATTTCGCACTCCAATGTACGAGCGCTCTTCTGTATTCATATTTACGATGATCCGAGCGCCTTCCCGAATTCTTCTGAAACGGGGAAATGCATGATCGTCTGGCGGGTGTGGAGGAATCCAGGAGGGAATCGGGGACTCACCTGTGACGGAGAGCGCGGAGCGGCGGGCCGCGACGTCCTGGCCGCGGGCCCTCAACGCCTTCTGCGCACGGGTGGGCGCGCGGCTGCCCGCGCGGCGTGCCGCAGTCGCCGGTCCCGCGCCGCTACGGAGCGGGGCGGCAGCCTGACGGTTCCGTCACGTGCGGGAGAGGGGAGGAGTCGGGTGCTTCCCGCTCAGGGCCAGACCAGGCAGTAGGGCTGGTGGCCCGCCTCGTGCAGGCGGTGGCTGAAGTCCTGCCACTCGTGGAGCAGGCGGTAGACGGCGAAGGCGTCGCTGGGGCCACCGCGGTCGGGGACGGTGGACCAGATGAACGCCGCCGCGCCGACGGACTCCTCGCCGATGCCGCGCAGCGGGTCGACGACGGTCATGGGCAGCCTGACGACGGCGTAGTCCGGGTGCAGCACGACGAGTTCGAGGGGTGGGACGCGGTGCAGGGGCACGCCCTCGATGCCGGTGAGCACCATCGCGGCCATCGTCTCGGGCTTGATCTTGGTGAACATGCCGCCCTGGCCGAGCTCGTCACCGCCGAGCTCCTCCGGGCGCATGGAGATCGGGACGCGCGCCGCGGTGGCGCCGTCCGGCGCGCCGAAATACTTGTAGGTCACCCCCACGGGGCTGCCACCCTTGCTGTTCTCCGTCTCGGCCGCGTCGCGCCGATGACGGCCGCGCGGAACGCTCTCCGGCTCGAGGTCCCCGGCCCCTTCGCCCAGTCCGCCTCCGCGCATGTCACCACCTGACTACTCGCGGCCCCCGCCGCACAACCCGATCATCGTCCCAGAGACCTCCCCTCTGTACGACCGGCGAAACGCCCGACCGCACAAGCGGACGAAGCTCTGTCACCATGGTCGGCGTGAGCTATCCGTACGAAGCACCAGTATCGCAGTCGCTCTACGACCGTGCCGCCGTCGTGACACCGGGAGGCGTGAACTCTCCGGTGCGGGCCTTCCGTGCCGTGGGCGGTACGCCCCGGTTCATGGTGTCCGGGGCGGGTCCGTACCTCACGGACGCCGACGGACGGGAGTACGTGGACCTCGTCTGCTCGTGGGGACCGATGATCCTCGGCCATGCCCACCCGGCGGTGGTGGACGCCGCGCAGGCCGCGGTCGCCCGCGGCACCTCGTTCGGCACCCCCGGCGAGGGGGAGGTGGAACTCGCCGAGGAGATCACCGCCCGCGTCGGACCCGTCGAGCAGGTCCGGCTGGTGTCGTCCGGGACCGAGGCGACCATGTCCGCGATCCGGCTGGCCCGTGGCTTCACCGGGCGCGCGAAGGTCGTCAAGTTCGCCGGCTGCTACCACGGCCACGTGGACGCGCTGCTGGCCGCGGCCGGCTCCGGGCTGGCGACGTTCGCCCTGCCGGACACCCCCGGGGTGACGGGCGCGCAGGCCGGCGAGACGCTGGTCCTGCCGTACAACGACCTGGAGGCCGTACGGGCCGCGTTCGCCGCGCACCCGGACGAGATCGCCTGTGTCATCACCGAGGCGTCGCCCGGCAACATGGGCGTCGTGCCGCCCGCGGACGGCTTCAACGCGGGACTGAAGGAGCTGTGCCGGGAGAACGGCGCGCTGTTCCTCTCCGACGAGGTCATGACGGGCTTCCGGGTCACCCGGGCCGGCTGGTACGGCATCGACGGTGTGGTGCCGGACCTCATGACGTTCGGCAAGGTCATGGGCGGCGGCTTCCCCGCGGCGGCCTTCGGCGGCCGGGCCGACGTGATGGCGCACCTCGCGCCCGCCGGCCCCGTCTACCAGGCGGGCACGCTGTCGGGGAACCCCGTCGCCACCGCCGCCGGGATGGCGCAGCTGCGCCACCTGGACCAGGACGCCTACGACCGGGTGGACGCCGCCTCGCTCGCGGTGCGCGGCATGGTGGCGGAGGCGCTCACCAAGGAGGGCGTCGCCCACCGGGTGCAGGTGGCGGGCAACATGTTCTCGGTGTTCTTCACCGACGAGCCGGTCCGCGACTACGACGGCGCCCGCGCCCAGGAGGCGTTCCGCTTCACCGCGTTCTTCCACGCGATGCTGGCCGGCGGCGTCTACCTGCCGCCGTCCGCCTTCGAGTCGTGGTTCCTCTCCGCCGCGCACGACCAGCAGGCGCTGGACCGGATCGCCGCCGCGCTGCCGGCGGCGGCCC
>NZ_BAAHCA010000252.1:0-5840 GCF_054776295.1 Streptomyces sparsus | reverse complement strand
CGCCGAAGCGGACGGGCGGCCCGGTGCCCGGCTCGTCCTGGGGGAGTGGGCCGGTGGCCCGACGCCGGACGGTGAGGCGCGGCAGGGCGTGCTCTACCGCGTGCGGGGCGCCGTCTCTGCGGCCCGGCTGCTGCCCTCCGGTGACAGCACCACCCACCGCCTGGCGGTGAGCGCCTTGGCGGACGCGGGCAGGACACTGCGGCGGCTGCACCGGGAGCCGTGGGACCTCCCCGAACGGCCGCCCCACCCCGGCCTGCGGCGACTTCGCGCCTGGGCCGTGGGGGAGGAGACCACCCCGGAGGCGACCCGGCTGCGCACACTGGCCCGCGCCCGGCTCGGCCCCTCACTGTGGGCCCGGCTGACCGACTGGTCCGAAGCCGCGAGCGAATCCCCCGGAGGATCGGGCGCGGTCCTGCTGCACGGTGCGCCGAGCATCGGCTGGCTGGTCCCGTCCGCCGCCGGCGGCCGGGCCGACCTGCTCACCGGGGAGGAGGTCACCGGCGGTGACCCGGCCCTCGACCTCGGTTGGATCCTCGGGGAACTGCACGAACTGCGTGCCGCTGCCGCACACGGTCTCGGTGCCGCCGGGCAGGGGCCACCGGTCGACTACCCGGCGGCGGCACACGCCCTGCTCTCCGGTTACGCCGGCAGCGCGGACCCCGCCCGCGTCGCCGCCCTCCCGCCCGGCACCGAACGCGCGGCCACACTCCGACTGGCCGTGCACATGCGGGACTTCGCGACCTTCGTCGGCTGGCACGAGGACCTGCGACGCTACTGCGACCTGCTGGCGGAGGTGCTCGCCGAGGACGGCGCCCCCGCTCTCCGGTGGGGCGCGGTCTCGGGGAGCGTCAGTTCGTGATGACCGCCGTGGTGGTCGTCACCGTGATGATCGTCATGAGGGCGTCCTCCGCGGCCTTCACGACGTGACGCACCGACGCTGCGGACCACTCGTCCCGCGAGATCGCCTCCATCGCCTTCTCCACCCGGCGCGCGTCGGCGTCCGGGAAAGCCAAGCGGTGCAGTTTCGCGCCGTGCAGCAGGGCGACCAGGCTCGCCGTGCGCTCGTCCGGTGCCGCGCCCTCCAGCACGACCGCGTGGAGGCGCCGCCGTACCGCCGCTTCCACCGAGCCGTCGGCCTCCGGGTAGCGGCGCACGGGGAAGAGGCCGAGCACCTTCTTCTTCTCCTCGCGGACCAGCCCCTTGTCGATCAGCCCCGCGTTCGCCCGGGCCACGGCGTCCGTCTTCAGGCGGTCGACCCAGTCCTTGGTGTTGCCCGGCTTCTCCCGGGCGGCGACGGCTTCGAGCGCGGCGTCCAGGGCGGGCTCGCCCAGCGGTGTCGCGTCGACGACGGTGACCCTGTCGTCGGTCACGTCGATCCGGCCGGCCAGTGCGAGTTCCACCAGTTCGGCCGCGGCGATCGCCGGGGCGACCTTCGCCGACTCCTTGGCGGTACCGGACTCGTCGTCCAGCGAGAGGAGCAGGAGCTGCTCGCCCAGGGTGGCCGAGGCCGTCTCGAAGGTCTCCGTGGAGGTTGCCGTGGGGGAGTCCATCGTTGGGTGTCCCTTCTGTCGGTGTCGGTGTCGGAGCCGGTTGTCGGTTGCTGAGGATCATCCTCACCTCAGCTCTGGACACACCTACCCGCAGCCTCGTCCCCACACCACCGATCCCGGCCACCGCGAGGCAGCCGCGTCGACGCCTTCCCTCCCCACCGGGCACGGGGCGGTGGAGAGCCCGTGGCCGGTACCGGTCATGTGGTGGGCCGCCCCGGGGTGGGACGCCCCGGAGGAGCGCGTCCGTCCTGGGTGCACTGGGACCAGGCTCCCGGCCACCGGGCGACCTAGCCTGGCCTGCATGACAACCTCAAAACTGGGCGACTACCTGCGGGGTCGGCGCGCGCAGGTGACGCCGCCCGACGTCGGTCTGCCCCAGGACGGGCGGCGCCGTGTCCCCGGGCTGCGCCGCGAAGAAGTCGCGATGCTGGCCCGCATCAGCGTCGACTACTACCTGCGGCTGGAACAGGGCCGTGAGCGGCGCCCGTCACCGCAGGTCCTGGACGCCCTGAGCGACGCACTGCTGCTGGACAACGACGGCAGGCTGCACCTGTACCGGATCGCGGGCCTGACCCCGATCCCGCGCAACGAGGGCAGCGTCGAACGAGCGGACCCCCAACTGCTGAAGCTGGCCGAACTGTGGGACCGCACGCCGGCCCTGCTCCTGGGACGGGCCTACGACGTCCTGGCCGCGAACACGCTCGCCCGGGCCCTCTTCCCCCACCTCCCACCCGGCGCGAACGTGCTGCTCACGATGTTCCTCGACCCGTCGGTCCGCGCGTTCCACGCCGACTGGGAGAAGGCCGCGGCCAACGCGGTCGCGGGTTTCCGCTTCCTGGAGGGCGCCCGGCCGAACGATCCGCGGATCCACGAGGTACTGCAGACGGTCTCGGAGAGCAGCCGCGAGTTCACCGACCTCTGGCAGCGGCGCGACGCGCGGGGCAAGAGCGACGCCGCGAAGGTGCTGCTGCATCCCGAGGTCGGCGAACTCACCCTGCGCATGCAGACCTTCGACGTGCGGTCCGCCCCGGGCCAGCAGCTGATCGTCTACCACGCCCAGGAGGGCACCGGGACGGCGGACGCGCTCCGCCTGCTCGGATCCCTGGCGGCGACCACCGGCTCCGGGCACCTGGACGACTCGCCGAGGCAGGCCACGTGAGGACCCGCTCCGCGCGCAGGGCCGGCGCCGCGTGCGTCGCCGTCCTCGTCATCGGACTCACCGCGTGCACCGCCGCACCGGACAGCGGGAGGGAGCCGGGTTCCGGTGAGACCGCGCCGCGCAGCCGGCAGCAGCCCCCGGCCGCGGCGACACCACCGCGCGGGGGTCCGACCGGGACCACACGCGTCTCGCCGCACCCGTACGTCGGGATGTGGGTGACCGCGGACGGGCACATCCGTCAGGAGCTGCTCGCGAACGGCCGCTACGACGAGGCCCGCGGAGACCGGGAGAGCGCGTACACGGGTTCGTACCAGGTCTCCGGCACGCGGATCGAGTACGTCGACGACACCGGGTTCAGCGCGGACGGGACCTTCGACGGAGACGTACTGCACCACGGGGGGTACGTCTTCTACCGCGAGGGCAGCACCGCGCACCGACAGAACAGGGAATAAGGACACTGACGCCCGGCGTCTCGGGCAGGCCTCCGGGGGCCGCGGGTGTCGTGTCCGGCGTTGCCCGTTCGGGCGCCCGCCGCGGAGGGACGGGCGGCCCCTCACACGTCGATGTCCCCGGAGTGGCAGACGCGATCGGCGCGGGTGCTTTGGAAGGACCTGATCCCCCGGTGGACCGCCACGACGAGCGCGGCGAACAGGACGTCCACGCTCCACATGAAGATCCACTCGGCCACGCTGCCGGTGGTGCCCGAGGCCGATTCCAGCACCGAGAACAGCTCCCGGCCCACCGGGTAGAAGACGACGCACAGAATGACGAAGACCCAGAACGACAGCTTCTGCAACGGCTTGGACCACACGATGGCCGCAAGGGCCAGCGCGGAGACCAGGGCGACGAGGACATCGGTTCTCTCCATGCGAACGATCCTGGCGCGCCGGGGCCACCACGGCGTCGACCGCCGGGAGGAAGAGCGCATAGGTCGCTGGGTAGAGAGCCCGCGGCGAAGGGGCGGGTGTGCAGCCCGCGGCGCAGGTGGGCCCGTGGAGCCAGCAGCGAAGGAGGGGCCGTGGAGCCCGCGAGGAGCGAGGGCCCGTCGGCACGCGGCCCTGCGAAGGTCTCTACACTCGCGTCAATGGGGAGAGCCCGAGGCTGGCTTCTGCCGGCCCTGTTCGCGGTGGTGCAGTCGGCGCTGATGTTCGCCACGGTCCCGATGCTGGAGGAGCCGCCGAGCACCACGGCGTGGATCACCGCCTGGTCCGCCACGGTATGCGCCGTCGTGGCGCTCGAACGACGCAACCGGACGCCGCTCGTCGCCCTCGGCACGATCCTCACGGTGTCCGTGCTGGGGCAGGTCCTGGCGCCCCCCGACCTGCTGGTCCTGGTGCCGGGGCTGGCGGTCCTGGTGGCGCTGTTCTCCGTCACCGCGCTGTGCGACTGGCCCGTCGCCCTGGGCGCGACCACCGCGGCCGTCCTCGCCGACCCCCTGCCGGCGCTCGTACGGGACGGCTTCGGCGGCGTGCTCCTCTCCGAGTGGCTCATCGCCGTCGGCCTCCACCTGCTGACGGCCGCCCTCGGCGTGGGCCACCGGCACCGGCGGCGGGAACGGCAGGCGGCGAAGGAGCAGCTGACCCGTGCCGAGAAGGAGCGGGAGCAGGCCGCCGGCACCGAACGGGAGCGGCTGGCCCACGAGTTGCACGACATCAGCGCGCACCACCTCACCTCGGTCGTGGTGTCCGTCGAGGCTGCGCGCAGACTCGGTGGCACCAGGCCCGAACTGGCCGCCGAAGCACTGGAGTTCGCGAGTCGCACCGCCCGCGACACCCAGTCCGCGCTGCGGCGCCTCGTGGCCGTCATGCAGGCGGGCGACACACCGGCGCTCCCGTCGATGACCGCTCCGATCGAGGCCCTGATCGCCGGCTTCGGCAGGCTGGGCCGCCCCATCTCCGTCTCCCTGCCCGCCGACCTCGCCGGCCCCGCGGCGGAGGCGGCCCACGGCATCATCCGGGAGGCGCTGACCAACGCGCTGCGCTACGCACCAGGCGCCCCGGTCAGCGTCCGGGCGGAGCGAACCGGGGACACCCTGCGACTGACCGTCGACAACGGCAAGCCAGCCAGTGGCGCAGGCGGCGACACGCTGGACATCGGCTCCGGTCGGGGAGTGGCGGGCATGCGCCGGCGCGCCGAAGCCGTCGGCGGGCAACTGTCCGCAGGGCCCCGCCCCGAAGGGGGTTGGCGCGTGCACGCCCTGCTCCCCGACGCCCCACCCGCACAGCGGCCCGTCACGGGACGCAGACGCGACTTCCCGCGCGAGCAGCGGATCGCGGACGGGGCGGTCGTCGCCTCGGCCGCCGTGGCGTCGTGGAGCTTCGCCCTGACGAACGCGCGGGACGCCGGGTACGGGGTCCAGGCGTGCCTGCTGCTCGCACTGGTCCTGACCGTGCACGCGGTGCCGCTGTGGTGGCGACGGCGCGCCCCGTGGCTCGTGCTCGCGGCCGTCGGAGCCACCGCCCTCGCATGGCCGGTGCTGCTCCACGGCGGCGTGCTGCCGCCGTCCGCCGCCGCCTCCCTCCTGGGCGGTGGAGTCGTCGAACTGGCCGCCGTCTACGCCGTCGCGGCCTACGGCCGCTGGCTGAGACCCGCGTCCGCCGCCCGGTATCCCGGGCCGTCGACTCCACCGACGCCGTACCCGTCCGGTCTCCGGCTGTCGTACCTGGCGGTTCCCGCGGCGGTCGTCTCGTTCGGCGTCTCGATGACGGCTGCCTTCGCCGTCGACGGAACCCTGCTCGGGGAGCCGGTCGGCTCCCTGCTCCAGCTGCTGCTCCACGGGTTCTTCGCCCTTGTCCTGATGTTCGTCCTTCTCGGCCTGGGGCTGACGGCCGCCTGGGGGGCGGGGTGGCTGATGCACAGGCGCCGTCGGCGGGAGCTGGGCCGTCAGGACGCGGCACTCACGGCTCTGCTGGCGGGCGCGAGGGAGCTGGCGCACAGCGAGCGGCAGCGAGTCGCCGGTGGTCTGCGGGAGACGGTACTCCAGCAGACCGCCCGGGTGATCTCCTCGGCGGAGGCGGGCAGCCTGGACGACGTCGCCGCCGCGTCGAGGGCGACGCTGGCCACCATGCGTCGACTGCTGGGCAGTCTCGACGCCGGCAAGGCGCCGGCGGCGGCCCGGGAGACCCCGGTAC
>NZ_BAAHCA010000251.1:0-5860 GCF_054776295.1 Streptomyces sparsus | reverse complement strand
CCGGTGCCCGCTCCGTCGGCGGCCGACGGGCGGGCACTCGGCGGCTTGTGAGGCCGGCGGCTCAGAGGTCGAACTCGTGCGGGGCGATGCCCAGCGCGAAGCAGGCCTCCTTGACCACGGCGCGCTCGCTCTGGTCGAAGTGGCCGTCGGCGCCGCCGATGACGATGCCGATCTGCACCACGGCACGGCCCTCGGTGGGCTTCTTCTCCAGCTTGCTGATGGTCTGCATCAGGGAGACCTTGCCGAACTCGTAGTCGGAGGCCAGCTTCTGGCAGTTGTCGTTGAACCGCTGCTGGAGGTCCGCCGCCGGGAAGTTCTGCAACACGTCGTTGGAGGCGATCAGCGCGGCGACGCGCTGGCGCTCGGCCGGATCGACGGAGCCGTCCGCAGCCGCCACCAGGGCGCACATGGCCATGCTGGCGTCACGGAACCCGCCGCTCTTCAGCTCGGTCTTCTTCGAGTTGAGCTGGGTCTGCATCGAGGCAGCGGAGTCCTTGAGCCGGTCCCACAGAGCCATACGATCTCCTTCGTTGTTACGGGGTGTCGTGCACCTCGTGCACGCCGTACCGGTCGTCGGTACGGTTCGGTCACCGTCAGACCAACGGATCGGCGGCCCGATCCGTGCCCGGCGGCGTCACTCTCCGCCGTCGTCCCTTCCGCCACCTACCGACTCGAACGGGATCTCGTGGCCCTGCCCGGCGGCCGGCCCCGGCTGCCCACGCCCGGCCCTTCCGGCCTGCCCAGCCCTTCCGGCTCGGCGGGCCCTGCCGTCCCGGTGGTTTTCCGGGCCCGGGCCGTGGCACACGAGTCGCTGAGAGCCGGTGGCGACCGCGGAACCACCCCGCCCGCAAAGGGGTCGGTGCCCACCGGAACCACGGCGACGCTTTCCCGCCACTCATGACAGAAAGACCGCATCCGCACACGAAGAGTAGCGAGGCGCTCTGACAACCCACCCACGGCCGGGCGGCACCCCCGTCCGTCGTTCTACGCTGTTGGCAGACCCGTGTTCCCGTCGGGCCGTCCGGCCCGACCCGTCGAGAGGAGCAGCAGACCCGCCATGGGCGAGCCTCCCAGTACCTGCCGTGTCCTTCCGCCACCGAGCCCGCACCGCGCGGGCCCTGTGCCAGGGGCGGGGGTGACACGGTGATCGAGGTACTGCTTCTGCTGCTGGCCCTGGCCCTCACGCTGGCCTGTGCGGTGTTCGTCGCGGCGGAGTTCTCCCTGACGACGGTCGAGCGCAGCACGTTGGAGCGCGCGGCGCAGGACGGGGAGCGCGGCGCCGAGAGCGCGCTGCGGGCGGTCCGCCGGCTGACCGTCCAGCTGTCCGGTGCGCAACTGGGCATCACGGTGACGTCGCTGGTCATCGGCATGCTCGCGGAACCGTCGCTGGCGGCGCTCCTGCGCGGCCCGCTGACCGCCACGGGCCTGCCCGCCGGTCTGGCGTCCTCGGCGGCACTGACCCTGGGCGTGCTGGTCTCGACGGTCGTGCTGATGGTGCTGGGTGAGCTGGTGCCGAAGAACTGGGCGATCTCCAGCCCGCTGGCCGTCGCCAAGGTGGTCGCCGGGCCGCAGCGCGGCTTCACCGCCGCTTTCGGCCCGCTGATCCGGCACCTCAACAGCACCGCGAACCGGCTGGTGCGGCGGCTGGGGCTGGAACCCACCGAGGAGCTGGCCTCCACCCGCACCCCGGGTGAGCTGGTCTCACTGGCCGAGCACTCCGCGGCGGAGGGCGCCATCGAGCCGGACTCGGCGGAGTTGTTCGTGCGCACCCTGCACCTGGGCACACTCACGGCGGAGAACGTGATGACCCCGCGGGTCGACGTCAAGGGGCTGGACGTGCGCGCCACCGCGGCCGACGCCGCGAACCTCACGCTGGCGACCGGGCTGTCCCGGTTCCCCGTCTACCGGGACACCCTGGACGACGTGGTCGGCTCGGTCCACATCCGCGAGGTCCTCGCCCTGGACGAGCGGCGACGCGCCGACACCGCCGTCACCGAGCTGATGGGTGAACCGCTGCGGGTGCCGGACACCCTGCCGGTGGACCGGCTGCTGGAACGGCTGCGGGACAGCCGCACGATGGCGGTGGTGGTCGACGAGTACGGCGGCACCGCGGGTGTGGCCACGCTGGAGGACATCGTCGAGGAGGTCGTCGGTGACGTCCGCGACGAGCACGACCCGGACGAGCCGCCCGACCTGACGCAGGCCGGCACCGCCGCGGACGGGCGCCCGGAGTGGGAGGCGCTCGGCAGCATGCGCATGGACCAGCTGACCGACCTGGGCGTGCACATCCCCGAGGGGCCCTACGAGACCGTCGCCGGACTGCTCGCGGCCCGACTGGAGCGCATCCCGGAACCGGGGGACAGCGTCGAGCTGGACGGCTGGCGTCTGACGGTGCTGGAGATGGCGCACCACCGGGCCGACCGGGTGCGCCTGACCGGGCCGGGCGGGACCCGCCCGCAACATCTGGAGGAGAGCCGATGACCGCGTTGCAGCTGGCCCTCGGCCTGATGATGATCGGCGTCAACGCCTTCTTCGTGGGCGCCGAGTTCGCCCTGATCTCGGTGCGCCGCAGCCAGATCGAGCCCCGGGCCCGAGCCGGTGCCAAGCGCGCCCAATCCGTGCTGTGGGCGCTGGAGCACCTGTCGGCCGTGATGGCCACCGCGCAGCTGGGCATCACCGCGTCCTCGCTGGTGCTGGGCGCGGTGGCCGAGCCGGCCATCGCCCGTCTGCTGGAGCCGGTGTTCAAGCTGGTGCACATGCCGTCCGGCCTGGTGCACCCGGTGGCGTTCGCCATCGCGCTCGCCGCGGCGACGTACCTGCACATGGTGCTCGGTGAGATGGTCCCGAAGAACATCGCCCTGGCCGAACCGGAACGCGCCGCTCTGCTGCTGGGCCCCGGCCTGGTGGCCGTGACCCGGGTGCTGCGGCCGGTCGTCTTCGGCATCAACGCGCTCGCCAACCGCCTGCTGCGGTTGCTGCGCGTGGAGACCAGGGACGAGGTCGAGTCGGTCTTCACCGACGACGAACTGCTCCGCATGGCCGAGGACGCGGGTGCCGCCGGGCTGCTCGAGCCGGGCGACAGCACGCGCCTGAAGGACGCGCTGGAGCTGGGCAAACGACCGGTGGGCACGGTGCTGGTGCCGCTGCCCCGCGTGGTCACCGTCGGGCACCGGGTGACACCCCGGGAGCTGGAGCACGCCGCGACCACGGCCGGCTTCTCCCGGTTGCCGGTGACGGGCCCCACCGGCGGCGTGCTGGGCTACCTGCACATCAAGGACGCCCTCGGGGCGGCGGCCCGCGACGAGCCGTTCCCCCGGGAGGCACTGCACTCCGTGCCCAAGGTGCGCATCGACACGCCGCTGGACGACACGCTGACCGCGATGCGCGCCACCGGCACGCACCTGGCGGCCGTCACCGGCGAGCGGAACGCCCTGCTCGGTTTCGTGACCATGGGGGACGTGCTGGCCGAACTGGTCGGCCCCGCCCGCTCCCCGTCCTGAACGCCGGCGCGGGACTGCGGCAGGCCCGGTGCCTGCCGCAGCCCCACCCGGACCGTCCGGGCGGACCCCGGAAGAACCACCGAGGAACTTCGAGGAACGAGGAAGCCATGCCCGACCCCTTGCCGGGTCCCGCACTGCCCGACGAGCCGGGAGGTGAGCGGTGAACGCCGCTCTCGGCCTGCTCGCCGTCCTGGTACTGACCGCCGGCACCGGCTACTTCGTGGCGCAGGAGTTCGCCTACGTCGCCGCCGACCGTCTCGCTCTCGCCCGTGAGGCGGCGGCCGGCGACAAGCGCGCCGCCCGCGCCGTCCGGGTGCTGGAGCGGTTGTCCTTCATGCTCTCCGGCGCCCAGCTGGGCATTACCGTCACCGGTCTGGTGGTCGGCTTCCTGGCCGAGCCCGCCCTCGCGGAGCTGCTGAGCCCGGCCCTCACCGGGCTCGGTGTGCCGGAGGCCGCGGTCGGCGGTGTCGCCCTGACACTGGCGTTCGTGCTGGCGACCGTGGTGCAGATGGTGCTCGGCGAACTCGCCCCGAAGAACCTGGCACTGGCCGTTCCCGAGCGGCTGGCGAAGTCGCTCGCGGCCTCCACGCTCGTTTACCTGAAGGTCGTCGGACCGCTGATCCACGTGTTCGACAGCGCCGCCAACCGCCTGCTGCGCAGGCTCGGCATCGAGCCCGTGGAGGAGCTGCACCACGGGGCGACGCTGGAGGAGCTCGGGCACCTCATCGGTGCCTCGCACGAGCACGGTTACCTCCCCAGGCACACCGCGGACCTGGTGGACCACGTGCTGGAGTTCTCCGAGCGGACGCTCGCGGAGGTCATGGTGCCGCGCGTGGACACCGCCTACCTGCGGGAGGACACGCCCGCCACCGAGGCGGTCGGGCAGATCGCCGCCTACGGGCACTCCAACTACCCGGTCACCGGGGAACGCACCGACGACATCACCGGGGTGATCGGGGTGCGCGAACTGATGCGCAGGAGCGGCGCGGAGATCGCCGCGTCGTCCACGGGCACGCTGGCCCGGCCCGCGCTGCTGCTGCCCGTGACCCTCCCGCTGCCGGACGCGATCCGGCGGCTGGACGAGGCCGGGGAGGAGTTCGCGGTCGTGCTGGACGAGCACGGCGGCCTGGCCGGCATCGTCACCTTCGAGGACATCGCCGAGGAGCTGGTGGGCGAGATCGCCGACGAGTCCGACCCGGAGGAGGCGGGGATCGTCGCGGACGGCGGCGGCTGGCTGCTCGACGCGGGCCTTCGGCTGGACGAGGTGGTGGACGCCACCGGCATCGTGCTGCCCGCCGACGAGGACTACGAGACGGTCGCCGGCCTGGTCGTCGACCGGCTCGGCCGGTTCCCGGCCGTCGGCGACCGGCTCACCGTCGACCTGCCGGACGGGGACCGGGTGCTGATCGAGGTCCGCACCCTCACCCGGCACGTGCCCGAGCGGGTGCGGCTGGAACGTCGTGCCGCCCCGGCAGCGGAGGAGACCGCATGAGCCCCCTGACAGTTCTTCTGGTCACCGCCGCCCTGCTGGCGGGCAGCGGCTTCTTCGTGGCGGCCGAGTTCGCCCTGGTGGCCGCCAAGCAGCACCGGATGGAGAAGGCGGTCGCCGAAGGCCGGCGCGGCGCGAAGGCCGCGCTGGCCGGCATGCGCGAGTTGTCGCTGATGCTGGCCGGCGCCCAGCTCGGCATCACGGTCTGCACGCTGGGCCTGGGCAGCGTCTCCAAACCGGCGATCTCCGGGCAGGTCGACCCGCTCCTGCTGGAGCTGGGGCTGCCGTCCGGACTCAGCTACGGCATCGCGTTCGTCTTCGCGATGACCGTTGTCGTCTTCCTGCACATGGTCGTGGGCGAGATGGCGCCCAAGTCGTGGGCGATCGCCCACCCGGAACGCTCGGCGATGCTGCTGACACCGCTGTTCCGGTCCGTGATCCGGCTGGTGCGTCCGCTGATCTGGGTGCTCAACCGGATCAGCAACGCCCTGGTCCGGCTGTGCCGGGTCACCCCGCGGGACGAGCTGGCGTCGGTGCACAACCGGGAGCAGCTCACCCACCTGGTCGTCGAGTCCCAGCGGCTCGGCCTGATCAGCCAGGACGAGTCGGTGCTGCTGAAGCAGAGCCTGACCGAGCCGCAGTCCCCGGTCAGCGGCCTGCTGGTCCCGGCGGACCGCATCCTGTCCGTACCGGCCGACGCGGACTGCGAGGGCATCCTGGCCGCGAGCACGGCCCACGACCGCACGCGGCTGCTGGTCCGGGACGGTGACGCGTTCCTCGGCTCGGTGCACGCCCGCGACGCCCTCGTCGCCCGGTCCCGCTCCCGGACGGCGACCGCCCGCCAGTTGGCCCGCCCGGTCCCCGAGCTGCG
>NZ_BAAHCA010000250.1:0-5864 GCF_054776295.1 Streptomyces sparsus | reverse complement strand
GCCCGCGGCACCGGGCCGGCGGACGTCCTCGGGGTGCCGTCGCGCGGCGCTCCGGGGCCCGGGACGGTGGTTGCCGGGCTCTACCGGCCCGCGGTTGTCAGTGGCTCCGGGCAGACTGCGGGCAGCGGCGGCCGGACGGCGGCCCTCCGACCGGAGAGAAGCGAGGCGCTGCCATGCCCACTGCCGACGAGCTGCTCGGCGCGGAGACGGTGGCGCTGCTGCACAGCGGCCTCGCCCGGGTGTCCGGCGGTGAACTCCCCGCCCTGCGCCGGGCCGCCGCCACCCTGGACGGCCTGGGGCTCGGAGACCGCAGCCGGGCCCTGCGGGACGCGCTGCTCACCGACCTGCCGGCGGACTACCCCGCGCTCGACGCCGTGGTCCGCCGGGCACTGGCCGACCCGGACTTCGGCGGCTGGCTGGTCTGGCCGCTCTCCGAGGCCGTCGCCGAACGCGCCTGCCGGCCGCCCGCCGACCGGCACCTGGCCGCCGGCCTGGAACTGCTCACCGAACTGACCGGACGGCTGACGGCCGAGTACGCCCTGCGCACCTTTCTCACCGCCGACCTGGCCGCCGCCGCCGCCGTCGTGCGCACCTGGACGGCACACGGGGACGAGCACGTCCGGCGGCTCGCCAGCGAGGGCACCCGCCCGCTGCTGCCGTGGGCCCGCCGGGTCCCCGGCCTCCAGCAGCGTCCCGAGCTGACGGTGCCCCTGCTCGACGCCCTCTACCGGGACGCTTCGGAGTACGTCCGGCGGTCCGTCGCCAACCACCTCAACGACATCAGCCGGGCGCACCCCGAATTGGCCGTGGCGACCGCCGCGCGCTGGCTCGCCGACCCCGACGTGGAGACGCCCAGGGTGGTCCGGCACGGGTTGCGCACCCTGGTGAAGCGGGGTGACGCCGCGGCCCTGGCGCTGCTGGGCTTCGCCCCGGTGTCCGGCCTGCGGGTGACGGGTCCTGAGCTGGGCGCCTCCTCGGTCGCGGTCGGCGGGGAGCTGCCGTTCACCGTCACCGTCGCCAACACCGGTACGCGGGAAGCGCAGTTGGCCATCGACTACGTCGTCCACCACCGCCGGGCGAACGGCACCTCGTCGGAGAAGGTCTTCAAACTCACCACCCGCACCCTGCCGCCGGGCGGTGAGCTGACGCTCGACCGCCGGCACTCGTTCCGCCCCATCACCACCCGCCGCTACCATCCGGGGGAGCACGCCGTCGAGATCCAGATCAACGGGTCCAGGTCCGGACTGAGCACCTTTCAGCTGACCGCCGGGTGAGGTGCGCCGGACGTCAGGCGTGCGGCTCCGCACCGGAGCAGCGGGCGCCGGGAAGCCGTTCGCGGGCCGCGGATGGACGGGCTGTCACCTGCCCGCCACCCTGTGCCGCGTCCGGTGCCACGGGGGTGCCGGGTGTGGTCCACGGCACATTCGGCGACCATGCCGTTGGGGAGGATTTGCCGCTGATTGTCCGGCGCGCTGCCCTGTTATGGTCGGGGTATTTCCGCTTTCCCCCTTTCCCGCTTCCGGGTCTCCCCACGCCCGTCCAGGTCGAAGAAGACACGCTCATGCTTGGTATACGCGCCGACCGACAGCACGTCCGCAGGTCCCTCACGGCCGGTGCCGGGGCGTTCGCGCTGCTGGTGCTGAGTGCCTGTGGATCCGACACCGCAGCGAAGAACGAACCCGTCGCGCTGATCTCGCCGCTGTGGGCGGGCGGCCAGGCGAACGTGGCCGTGGCCAAGTACATCCTCGAGAAGGAACTCGGCTACGAGGTCACCGTCGAGGAGATGGAGGAGGCGGACGGCTGGAAGGCCCTGGGCGAGGGCAGGGCCGACGCCATCCTGGAGGACTGGGACCTTCCCGAGCAGTACGCCAAGTACGTCGAGAAGGAGGGGACGGTCGTGCCCGGCGGCCAGCTCGGCGTCACCGGCCGGATCGGCTGGTTCGTGCCGAGCTACCTGGCGGACCGGGACCGCGACGTCACCCGCTGGGAGAACATCAACAAGTACGCCGACCTGTTCCGCACCCAGGGCAGCGGCGAGCAGGGCGTGCTGTACCAGGGTGACCCCTCGTACAAGTCGCACGACGAGGCGCTGATCAAGAACCTGGACCTCAACCTCACGCTGGAGTACCTCGGCTCGGAGGACGCCCAGCTGGAGCGGATCCGCAAGCAGGCCGAGACGGAGAAACCGTTCCTCACCTACTGGTGGACCCCGCACTGGGTGGAGGCCGAGGTCGGGCTCGCGGAGGTGCGGCTGCCCGAGTACTACGCCGGGTGCGACGCGGAGCCCGAAGAGGTCGAGTGCGGATACCCGCAGACCGAGCTCCAGAAGTACCTCAACGCCGAGTTCGCCGAGGACGGCGGCAAGGCCGCGGAGTTCCTCAAGAACTTCGAGTGGGGCGAGGACGAGCAGAACAAGGTCGCCAAGATGATCGCCGGCGACGGCATGTCCCCCCAGGGCGCGGCGGAACGCTGGGCCAAGGAGAACCAGGGCATCTGGAAGAAGTGGCTGTGGGGTCTGGACGACTGACCGCGGCGGCGGACGGGGGAGGGCCCGCGACGGAAACCGTCGCAGGCCCTCTGCCGTCGCCCGGCCCCGCCGGTCACGGCCTCAGCCGGTGAGCACGTCCCGCAGCCGGTCCAGCCCCCAGTCGAGGTCCTCCTTGCTGATCACCAGCGGCGGCGCGATGCGGATCGTCGACCCGTGGGTGTCCTTCACCAGCACGCCCTCGGCCATCAGCCGCTCCGAGATCTCCCGGCCGGTGCCCTTGGCGGGGTCGACGTCCACGCCCGCCCACAGGCCCCGGCCACGCACCTCCCGGACGGCGCCGTCGCCCACCAGCAGGCCCAGCTCCTGGTGCAGGTGGTCGCCGAGCTCGGCGGCCCGCTGCTGGTACTCGCCGGTGCGCAGCATCGCCACGACCTCCAGCGCCACGGCGCAGGCCAGCGGGTTGCCGCCGAAGGTCGAGCCGTGCTCACCCGGCCGGAACACACCCAGGACCTCCCGCGAGGAGACCACCGCGGACACCGGCACCACCCCGCCGCCGAGCGCCTTGCCCAGCACGTACATGTCCGGCACGACACCCTCGTGCTCGCAGGCGAAGGTGCGCCCGGTGCGGCCCAGCCCGGACTGGATCTCGTCCGCGACGAAGAGCACGTTGCGGGACCGGGTCAGCTCCCGCACCCCCGGCAGGTAGCCGGGCGGCGGCACCAGCACGCCCGCCTCGCCCTGGATGGGCTCCAGCAGCACCGCGACCGTGCGGTCGTCCACGGCGGCCTCCAGGGCCGCCAGGTCGCCGTAGGGCACGATCTCGAAGCCGGGAGTGTAGGGACCGTAGTCGGCCCTGGCCTCCTCGTCGGTGGAGAAGCTGACGATGGTGGTCGTGCGGCCGTGGAAGTTGCCGTCGGCCACCACGATCTTCGCCTGCCCGTCCGGCACGCCCTTGACCCGGTAGCCCCACTTGCGGGCGGTCTTCACCGCCGTCTCCACCGCCTCGGCGCCGGTGTTCATCGGCAGCACGGCGTCCATCCCGCACAGCTCGGCCAGCTCCGTGCAGAACGCGGCGAACCTGTCGTGGTGGAACGCCCGGGACGTCAGCGTCACCCGGTCCAGCTGCGCCTTGGCCGCGGCGACCAGGCGGGGGTTGCCGTGGCCGAAGTTCAGCGCCGAGTAGCCGGCGAGCAGGTCCAGGTAGCGGCGGCCGGCCACGTCGGTCATCCAGGCGCCCTCCGCGGAGGCCACCACGACCGGCAGCGGATGGTAGTTGTGCGCGCTGTGTGCCTCGGCGGTGGCGATCAACTCGGATGAAGTGGACATCGCTGCGCTCCGTTCATGGGGTCGTGCGGACAGGCGGTGCCTCTTTCTATCGTCCGCCGCCGGCCACCGGGCGAAACTCTGCGGATCGAAGTGCTCGGGCTCGGGTGAACTGTGGCGGCGACGCCCTCCCGGCGCGGTTCTTCCGGCCGACGGGGGTGCGGGCCGGAAAACCCCTCGCCGTCGACCGAGGGTGGGCCAGGACACAGTTTCGGCCGCGTACCGGCCGCATGCCGGAGGTGTGCCGATCGCGTACGGGTTCGGAGGCCCGGGTCCGCCCAGGTCGGACGGCGTGGCGCCGCCCGCGCTGCGCCGGCGCGCTCCCCACCGGCGGCCCGGGGAGGCGCGGCATTCTGCCAGAATGGCCGCATGGCCAACGATCGCCCCCGCGTGCTCTCCGGAATCCAGCCCACGTCCGGCTCCTTCCACCTCGGCAACTACCTCGGCGCGGTCCGTCAGTGGGTGGCGCTCCAGGAGAGCCACGACGCGTTCTACGCGGTCGTCGACCTGCACGCGATCACCGTGCCGCAGGACCCCGCCGAGCTGCGGGCCGCCACCCGCCTGTCGGCGGCCCAGCTGCTGGCCGCCGGGCTCGACCCGGAGCGCTGCACGCTCTTCGTGCAGAGCCAGGTGCCCGAGCACGCGCAGCTCGCCTGGGTGATGAACTGCCTCACCGGCTTCGGCGAGGCCTCCCGGATGACGCAGTTCAAGGACAAGTCCGCCAAGCAGGGCGCCGAAGGCACCACCGTCGGCCTGTTCACGTACCCCATCCTGCAGATCGCCGACATCCTGCTCTACCACGCCGACCAGGTACCGGTCGGTGAGGACCAGCGCCAGCACATCGAGATCACCCGGGACGTGGCCGAGCGCTTCAACGGCCGGTACGGCCCGACTTTCACCCTGCCGCAGCCGTACATCCTCAAGGAGACGGCGAAGATCTACGACCTCCAGGACCCGTCGATCAAGATGAGCAAGTCGGCGTCCTCGGTGAAGGGCCTCGTCAACCTGCTGGACGAGCCCAAGGTGACGGCGAAGAAGATCAAGAGCGCGGTCACCGACACGGAGACCGAGATCCGCTACGACGCCGTGCACAAGCCCGGCGTGAGCAACCTGCTCACCATCCACTCCACGCTCACCGGCACCACCATCGCCGAGCTGGAGGAGCGCTACGCGGGCAAGGGCTACGGCGCGCTGAAGACGGAGCTCGCCGAGGTCGTCACCGACTGGGTGACGCCGTTCCGGGCACGGACGCAGGAATACCTGGACGACCCGGAGACGCTGGACTCGATCCTGGCGAAGGGAGCGGAGAAGGCGCGTACGGTTGCCGCCGAGACCCTCGCCCAGGCGTACGACAGGGTGGGCTTCCTGCCCGCGAAGCACTGAACAGCGGCAGTCCGCCGCTGACCGCCCGTCCACCCCGACGACGGGCCCGGCGAGGGAAGGAGACAAAGGTGGGGACCATCACGGTCGGTGTGTCGATCTCGGTCCCGGAGCCGTACGGCAGCCTGCTCCAGGAGCAGCGTGCGGGCTTCGGCGACACCGCGGCACACGGCATCCCCACGCACGTCACCCTGCTGCCGCCGACCGAGGTGGACGTGGAGGCGCTGCCGGCGGTCGAGGAGCACCTCGCCGCCGTGGCCGCGGCCGGCCGTGCCTTCCCGATGCGGCTCTCCGGCACCGACACGTTCCGCCCGCTGTCCCCGGTGGTCTTCGTGCAGGTGGTGGAGGGCGGCGCGGCGTGCGGCTGGCTCCAGGAGCGGGTCAGGGACGCGCAGGGCCCGCTCGCCCGTGAGCTGCACTTCCCGTACCACCCGCACGTGACGGTCGCGCACGGCATCACCGAGGAGGCGATGGACACCGCCTACACGGAGCTGGCCGACTTCGAGGCGGTCTGGCTGGCGACCGGCTTCGCCCTCTACGAGCAGGGCGAGGACGGCGTGTGGCGGCTCCAGCGGGAGTTCCGCTTCGGCGGTCGCTCGGGCTGCGCGCCGCGCAGCGGGCTGCCCCAGCAGTCCCGCATGTCCCGCCCCCCGGCCCCCGCGCCCTGACGCCG
>NZ_BAAHCA010000249.1:0-5918 GCF_054776295.1 Streptomyces sparsus | reverse complement strand
CGCCGCGCTGCTGGCGGCGACGGCCCTGGCCGCTCCCGGCGCCGGAGCACGGCCGGCGCAGGCGTTCAGCGCGGCCCAACTCGAGCAGGCGGCCGACGCGGTGCTCGAAGCCGACGTGCCGGGCACCTCGTGGCACGTGGACGACGCCTCGAACCGGCTGGTGGTGACGGCGGACAGCACCGTCTCCGCAACCGAGCTGGCCCGGATCCGGCGGGCCGCCGGCACCCGGGCCGGAGCGCTCATCGTCGAGCGCACCCCTGGCCGGTTCGCCCCCCTGCTCCAGGGCGGTGACGCGGCGTACGCCACGGACTGGCGCTGCTCGGTCGGCTTCAACGTCCGCAAGGGCGACAACAGGTACTTCCTCACCGCCGGGCACTGCACCGACGGCGCGGGCCGCTGGTACGCCGACCTGGGGCGCTCGAAGGTGATCGGCTCCACCGAGGGCAGCAGCTTCCCCGGGAACGACCATGGCCTGGTGCGCTACACCGACCCACTCGTCCCCACGCCCGGCACGGTCAACCTCCACAACGGCAGTTCCCGCGACATCACCCGTGCGGGCAACGCCTACCTCGGCCAGTCCGTCCAGCGCAGCGGCAGCACCACCGGCCTGCACGGCGGCACCGTCACCGGACTCAACGCGACCGTCAACTACGGCAACGGCGAGATCGTCCGCGGACTCATCCGGACGAACGTCTGCGCCGAACCCGGTGACAGCGGGGGCCCGCTCTTCTCCGGCACGATCGCGCTGGGCCTCACCTCCGGAGGCAGCGGCAACTGCCGCACCGGTGGGACGACGTTCTTCCAGCCGATCACGCCCGTGCTCGCCGGCTACGGGGTCAGCCTCCTCTGACCTTCGACCGGACGGCCCGGGCCCTCGGGCCTCCGCCGGGGCGTCGCCGAAGCCACCGTGCCGCCGAAGCCCGGTGTCGCTGAAGTCCCCGCGCCGCCCGTCGGCGTCCGCTCCCTCCGGGGCCCGGACGCCCGGCGGGCGGCGCGGTGTGCGCTGCGGCGGACGAGGCCTTCACCACGCGTCGGACCGGGGCTACCGTGGGAAGGAGACGTTTGGGGTCTTTCGCCCCACTTGCGGTGCCAGGAGGCCGTCATGGTCGTGGAACTGGTGGCGGCAGCCGTCGCGGGCGGCGCGGTGTACTTCGCGGCGGCGGCCAGGGTCGTCAAGCAGTACGAGCGGGGGCTGGTGTTCCGGCTTGGCCGGCTCCAGTCCGAGGTGCGCCATCCCGGGCTCACCCTGGTGGTGCCGGTCATCGACCGGTTGCGCAAGGTGAACATGCAGATCGTCACCCTGCCGATCCCGGGCCAGGAGGGCATCACCCGCGACAACGTCACCGTGCGGGTGGACGCGGTGGTCTACTTCAAGGTCGTCAATCCCGGTGACGCCCTGGTGCGGGTGGAGGACTACCGCTTCGCCGTCTTCCAGATGGCCCAGACCGCGCTGCGGTCGATCATCGGCAAGAGCGAGCTGGACGACCTGCTGTCCGACCGGGAGAAGCTCAACCAGGGGCTGGCCATCATGATCGACAGCCCGGCGGTGGAGTGGGGGGTGAACGTCGACCGGGTCGAGATCAAGGACGTCTCGCTGCCGGAGACGATGAAGCGCTCGATGGCCCGGCAGGCCGAGGCGACCCGCGACCGTCGGGCCCGTGTCATCAACGCGGACGCCGAACTGGAGGCGTCGAAGAAGCTGTCCGCCGCGGCCCGGGAGATGGCGGACACGCCGGCCGCGCTCCAGCTGCGGCTGCTGCAGACGGTGGTGTCCGTGGCGGCCGAGAAGAACTCCACCCTGGTGCTGCCCTTCCCGGTCGAGCTGCTCCGCTTCCTCGAACGACTCCCGGCGACCCCGCCCCCGGCCGCCCCGCCCCCGGCCTCCGCCGCCGAGGACCGCCCCGGGACTCCTTCCGGCTCGGTGGCCAGCGGATTCCCGCCTCCGGCAGGCGACGTAGGCCGGGTTTCCTGAAGGGCCATTCCCGGACAGGTGCAGACCTCACCCCCGGGTGATCCTCGATCGCCCGGGGTGTTCGGCGGTGTCCGCACGCCGGGATGACGTGCGCGACTGCCGGAGCGTCAACAGCCCGCCGCCCTCCGTTACTTCGCGTGCGCTGTCGCGAACTCGTTCTTGTGTGCGACCCGTCGCGCTCGTAATACTCGGCGGCGTCGCTCGGCACGGACACGCTGTTCCCCTGTCGCGCACGTCCGTGTCCGGACACCCTCCGGAACCGCTCCGACCTGGAGCGATTCCAGCCCCCCACTGGAGGCGAGGAGTTGCGACACCGACGGATGAACAACCGCCGCATGGGCATCGCAGGTGCAGGCGTGGCGGCTCTGGTGGCCGGCAGGCTCACGATGGCGAATGCCAATGCCGCCGACCCCGTCGCCGCGGCCGACATGCTCACGTCCGCCGCCGCGAGTGACCTCGCGACCACGCTGGCCGCCGACCTCAGGAACGACACCGCCGGCGCCTGCTACGACACCGGGACGAAGCAGCTCGTCGTCAACGCCGTGGACGGGTCCGCGGCGGAGAAGGCCGAACAGGCCGGCGCGAAGGCGAAGCTCGTCGGGCACGCCCCGACCCGGCTGGCCTCGGCGAAGAGCGAGCTGGGGGAGTCCGCCGTCCCCGGCACCTCACGTGCCGTCGACCCGGTCACCAACAAGGTGGTCGTCACCGCCGACTCCACCGTGGAGGCGGCCGACTGGCGGCACTGAGGAAGGAGGTCGCCGCGCAGGACGGCAGAGCCGTACTCACCCGGACGAGCGGCGAGTTCAAGCCGTTCACGGCCGGCGGAGACGCCGTCTTCGGCGCGGGGTCACGCTGCTCGCTGGGCTTCAACGTCGTCAAGGACGGTGAACCGCACTTCCTGACGGCCGGTCACCGCGGCACCGCCGGCAGCACCTGGTCGGACTCCTCCGGCGGCTCCCCGATCGGCACGATGGCGGCCGGGACCTTTCCCGGCGCCGACCACGCCCTGGTGGAGTACACCCCCGGCACGGACCACCCCAGAGAGGTCAGCCTCCCCAACGGGCAGGCCCGGCAGATCAGCGGCGCCCGGGAGGCGACCGTCGGTGAGCGGGTCCAGCGGCGGCAGCACCACGCGGCTGCACGGCGGCTCGGTCCAGGCACTGGACGTCTCGGTGACCTACCCGCAGGGCACCGTCAACGGTCTGGTCCAGACGGACGTGTGCGCCGAGCCCGGCGACAGCGGCGGCGCGCTGTTCGCCGGCAGCGACGCGATCGGTCTGACCTCCGACGGCAGCGGTGACTGCTCCGCCGGCGGGCGGACCTTCTTCCAGCCGGTGACGGACGCCCTCGCGGAGTACGGCGCCCGGATCGGCTGACCCCTCCCGTCCGGTCCCGTCCTGGCCCGGACCGAACGACCACCCCCCACAGCAGGACCCCCGGTGCGTGCACCGGGGGTCCTGTGGTGTGGGCGGCCCAGTGGGCCTGCGCCGTGGGCCCGCGTCACCTGCTCCCGCCGCGGAGCTGCGCGGACGCGGCGGGAGCAGACGGTCAGCTCTCGGAGCGCAGCTCCGCGGCGACCAACTCGGCGATCTGCACGGCGTTCAGCGCCGCGCCCTTGCGCAGGTTGTCGTTGGAGAGGAAGAGGGCCAGACCGTGCTCCACCGTCTCGTCCCGCCGGATGCGGCCCACGTAGCTGGCGTCCTGGCCGGCGGCCTGGAGCGGCGTCGGGATCTCGGAGAGCGCGACACCCGGGGCGCCACCGAGCAGCTCGCGCGCCCGCTCGGGGCTGATCGGCCGCTCGAAGCGGGCGTTGACCTGGAGGGAGTGGCCGCTGAAGACCGGGACGCGGACGCAGGTGCCGGACACCTTCAGCTCGGGAATGCCGAGGATCTTGCGGCTCTCGTTGCGGAGCTTCTGCTCCTCGTCGGTCTCCTCCAGGCCGTCGTCGACGATCGACCCGGCGAGCGGCAGCACGTTGAAGGCGATCGGCCGCTTGAACTTGTCCGGGGCGGGGAAGTCCACCGCGGCACCGTCGAAGGTGAGCCGGGTGGCGTCGGACTCGACGGCCTTGCGGGCCTGCCCGTCCAGCTCGGCGACGCCGGCCAGCCCGCTGCCGGAGACCGCCTGGTAGGTGGCGACGACCAGGGCGGCGAGGCCGGCCTCGTCGTGCAGCGGACGCAGCACGGGCATCGCGGCCATGGTGGTGCAGTTCGGGTTGGCGATGATGCCCTTGGGGCGGTCGGTCGCCGCCTGCGGGTTCACCTCGGAGACCACCAGCGGGACCTCGGGGTCGAGCCGCCAGGCGGAGGAGTTGTCGATCACGACCGGGCCGGCCGCGGCGACCTTCGGCGCCAGCACCTTGGAGGTCGCGCCACCCGCGGAGAACAGCACGATGTCCAGACCGCTGTAGTCGGCGGTCTCCGCGTCCTCGACGGTGACCTCGCCGTCCTTCCAGGGCAGCGTCCGTCCGGCGGACCGAGCGGAGGCGAACAGCCGCAGCTCCTCCACGGGGAAGTCGCGCTCGATCAGAATGTCGCGCATCACGCTGCCGACCTGACCGGTGGCTCCGACAATGCCGATCCTCATGGGGCTCCTTCGTTCTGTGCTCGGTCCGTGCTTGTCCGCAGTGCTGGTCCCTACCCTGCCCTGCGGAATGTACGGGTCGCCAATCCTTTGACCTCGGTCACACCCCGCGGCGTGGCCCGGGTCACTCCGGGGGTGGATTCCGGCGGTCCGTCCCGCGGGGCGGACCGGGGCGCTCGCGGGATCCCCCGCGTTCCCGGCCGCGGCGGTGGGCGGAGCCGGGGGCTGCCCGGGGGCGTCTCGAGCGGCGGGTTGCTGTGCCACGCGGTGCGCGTGCGGCGCGATCTTTTTCCTCGAGAGGGCAGTCCACGGCGGGTGCAGGGCCGAAGATGGAGGTGAGGGGTTGGGAAGTGAGCCCCTTGTCGCGGGGTTCGGAACAGCAGCCCTGCGGTATCGGCTCGGTACCCCGTCCGTTGGGGGCGCCGGGCCGATGCTGTGACCGGGGGCCGTCCGCGACGATGACGCGGTCGTGCGTTCGGGCCCGGCCCGCTGCCGGCTCAGAACGGGCGGCCGGTGCCGCGGGTGCCCCACCGGCCGGGGCAGTGGTGGGACATGCGCTCGGCGAGGATCTCCGCGAGGCTCTCGTCCATGACGCCGGTCGCCGCCCAGCCGGTCAGTTCGAGAGCGACCGTCCGTAGTTTGGTGTTGCTGCACTGGGAGGTCTCGCGCAGTACGGCGAAGGCGTGCTTGCGCTCGCAGCCCGCCAGGGTCATGACCACCCCGGTGGCCTGGTCGATCACGGCGTGGGATTCCAGGGCCTGCTGCAGCTGACGGATCTGCTCGATGAGGATCTCGCGTTCGTCCGCACGTCGGATGTCGGCGCCTCGCATGTTGCGTCTCCTCCTACGCTGCCCCGCTGCGGCTGTCCAGCTCCCAGAGTGACCTATCTCCCACTGTCGCGCAGCCGACGCGCTCACCCGGCGCCCGGGCTTCCGGCGGCCTGCTGCCGTACGGGGACGGTGCGCGGTACCAACCGGGTGAACCCTGCGGCGACCTGCGTCGAATCGTTCGAACGTGCATTCGAAATCTGGTTTATGGTGGGACCACGAGGACGGAAGAGTCGCAGTTGGCTGGGGGTGGCCGAGTGGCAAGGAGATGCGGATGGGCGGTTTTACGCATCTGCACGCCGTGTCCGGCTTCTCGACGCGGTATGGCGCCTCCCACCCCG
Organism: Streptomyces sparsus; assembly: GCF_054776295.1. Lineage (NCBI taxonomy): Bacteria > Bacillati > Actinomycetota > Actinomycetes > Kitasatosporales > Streptomycetaceae > Streptomyces > Streptomyces sparsus. The sequence continues at coordinate 195 of NZ_BAAHCA010000249.1, read as the reverse complement.
AGCGGCTGGTCGAGCGGGCCGCCGAACGGGGCATGGACGCTCTCGCACTGACCGACCGGGACACCCTCGCCGGCACCATGCGCTTCGGCGCGGCCTGCGAGCAGGCCGGCCTTCGCGCCCTGTACGGCGTGGAGCTCGCGGTGGCCGAACCGCCCGAGCAGCCCCGCGGCGGCGCGGTGCGGCGCCGCACCCCGG
>NZ_BAAHCA010000248.1:0-5924 GCF_054776295.1 Streptomyces sparsus | reverse complement strand
GGGCCCCCGGCACCGACGGCGCGACGGCCGCCGCCCTGCGCCGCACCGACCGGCTGCGTGAGGGCGCCGACGACTTCCCGCAGCAACTCGACGAACTGACCCGGTTCCTGGACGCCGGCTTTCCCGACGGGCACCGCTACTCCCGCATCCACGCGGTGCCGGGCCCGGTGCAGGGCTCCGTCGCCAGGCCGCCGATCTGGCTGCTGGGCTCGTCCGGGTTCAGTGCCCGGCTGGCCGGCTCGCTGGGCCTGCCGTTCGCGTTCGCCCACCACTTCTCCGCCGCCAACACCGTGCCGGCGCTCGACCTCTACCGGGAGTCCTTCCGCCCGTCGGCGGTGCTGTCCGAGCCGTACGCGCTGATGTCCGTGTCCGGGCTGGCCGCCGACGTGGAGAGCACCGCCCGCCGGCAGGTGCTGACGGGCGCGCTGTCCATGGTGCGGCTGCGGGCCGGCCGGCCCGGCCTGGTGCCCAGCCCGGAGGAGGCGGAGAGCTACGACTTCAGCCCGCTGGAACGTGAGGTCGCCGACAGCTGGCTGGCCAACGTCGTGCACGGCACCGCCGACGAGGTGCGGCAGGGGCTGGACGGCCTGGTGAAGCGCACCGGCGCCCAGGAGCTGATGATCACCGCCAACGCGCACGGCGCGTCCGCGCGGCTGCGCAGCTACGAGCTGATCGCCGACAGCTACGGCCTGCCCGTAGGTGACGGCGGCCCGGCCACGGCAGCCGCGGGCTGATCCCGGCCGGGGACGGCGAGGCGCGGCCCCGCCGTCCCCGGCCGTCGGCCGTGGGAGCGACCGGCGACCGGTGTGTGCGGCGGCTGCCGTGGGACGCGGACCGGTGGGTCAGACGCGGGCCAGCAGTGCGGAGATGTGCTCCGCCGCCACCGGTTTGGAGTAGTGCCAGCCCTGGCCGGTGTCGCAGCCGATGCGGCGCAGGCGTTCGGCCTGCGCCGGCCCTTCCACGCACTCGGCGGTGACGGTAAGGCCCAGCTTGTGGGCCAGCTCCACCAGCGAGGTGACGATCGTCTCGTCGGCCGGGTTGAGCTGCCGGGCCGTCCGGAAGCCGCGGACGAAGGTGCCGTCCAGCTTCAGGGCCCGCACCGGCAGCCGGCTGAGGTAGGCGAGGTTGGAGTAGCCGGTGCCGAAGTCGTCGATGGCGATGCGCACCCCCATCTCCGACAGCGAGTGAAGGGCCTGGAGCGGGCGCCCGGCGGAGCCCATCACCGCGGACTCGGTCAGCTCCAGTTGCAGCAGTCCGGCGGGCAGCCCGGTCTCGGCCAGGGTGGCGGCGACGTCCGACACCAGGTCCGAGTCCCACACCTGCCGCACGGCCACGTTGACCGAGACGAACAGCGGCGGTCCCGGGTGCTCCAGCTGCCACCGGCGGGCCTGCCGGCAGGACTCGGCGAGCACCCAGCGGCCCAGCGGCACGATGGCGCCGTTCTCCTCGGCCAGCCCGATGAAGCGGTTGGGGCCCAGCGTGCCGAACTGCGGATGGCGCCAGCGCACGAGCGCCTCGACGCCGCGCACCCGACCGTCCGCCAGCCCCACGATCGGCTGGAACTCCAACATGAACTCGCCGCGCTCCACCGCCGGGCGCAGGGTGCTGGACAGGGCCTGCCGGGTCATGCGGTGGGCGTTGCGCTCGGGGTCGAACAGCGTCCAGCGGTCCTTGCCGTCCGCCTTCGCCCAGTACAGCGTGGTGTCGGCGGCCTGCATCAGCTCGGTGGCGGTGGTGCCCTCCGCGGCGCGTTCGACGACGCCGATGCTGGCCGACACCGAGACCCGCCGCCCACCGACGTCGAAGGGACGCCGCAGCACCGCCCGCAACTGGTTGGCCAGCGCGCTGAGCTGGTCGGTCCCGGTGGACGCCTCGACCAGCAGGGCGAACTCGTCACCGCCGAGCCGTGCCACCAGGTGGCCGCCGGCCGGGGGTGAGCCGGCCGCGCAGTGGATCAGCCGCTGGGCCACGGCGTCCAGCAGCTGGTCGCCGACCCGGTGCCCCAGCGTGTCGTTGACGGCCTTGAAGCCGTCCAGGTCCAGGTAGCACAGGCCCACCCGGCCGGTCGCGCTGTCGTTCAGCGCGTGGGCGAGCCGTTCGAAGAACAGGGCGCGGTTGGGCAGCCGGGTGACGGGGTCGTGCATCTGGAGGTGCCGCAGCCGCTCCTGGAGGTCGCGGCGCTCGCTGACGTCGGCGACGGTGAGCAGGGTCGCGCCCAGCGGGCGGCCGGCGCTCACCAGGGTGATCTCCACCCACAGCGGGTGGCCGTCCGCGTGTTTGAGCCGGCGGGTGCAGCACATCCGGTCGCTCTCACCCCGCAAGACCGCCCGGCAGGCGTCGCGGGCCCGGTCGTCGAAGGCCAGGCCGGGCAGTTCCGTGGCCGGCAGTCCGTGGAGCCGCTCGGGCGGAGTGTCCAGCAGGGCGGCGAGCGCGGTGTTCGGGGCGATCACCCGGCCCTCTTCGTCGACCACGGCCATGGCCTGTCTGGCCGTGTTGAAAGCGGCGGCGAAAACTCCGGGTTCAACACGGGGTCGGGCAGCCGGATCGGCGGAAAAACTACCGTCCGTAACGCCTTCAGCAACCCTTCCGGGGTTGTCGGGGCCGTCTGGAGCGTCGCCCGGACTGTCGAGGATTCCGTTCACCGATCGCTCCCGGAGGGGATTCGTGGCTGGAAAGTCTGCCGATCATAAGGGCTTTCACCGAGCGGGGGCCAGCAAGGGGCCGTGTGCCGCCACCCACTGTGATGACCCCTGCGTACGTCCGTGCGAGCGCTCCGGCAACGATCCGGTTACTTACCCAGGGTAATCATACCGCTGTGCCCCTGACGGGCTAATGGAACAGGCCAAAGCCTGCCAAACCATCACAAGGTGGAGGAGGTGTCCCACGACGGTTACGGGAGGTCCTTGTGTGTCCTGTGCGCATACCGCAGGAGAAATCACTCCTGTGGCGGCTGCGCCGCCCGGCCTCGGTCCTCACCGCCCTGGCGGCGGTGATCGGCACGACCTCGATGGCCGGCCCGGTCCTCGCCGAGCCCGCGCCCCCGTGCGCGCTCCCCCGCAGCGACGCCCACCACTCCCTCGGCCTCGACACCTGGAACGACTCCTACGTGCGCCCGCGGCACACCGTGGACGCGGTCATGCTGTTCCTCTCGTTCCCTGACTCCCGCCCGCTGACCACTCCCACCCAGCTGGCCGAGGACTACTTCCCGGCCACCTCCGACTTCTTCCGGCGCGCCTCCTACGGCAGCCTCGACCTCCGTGCCCACCCCGTCGAGCGGTGGATCGAGATGCCGGCCGAGTCGCGCGCCTACGACATAGCGCGGGACTGGAGCGCCGACATGCGCTCGGCCTTTCTCAACGACGCGCTGGCCGTCGCCGACCCGGAGGTGGATTTCAGCCGTTTCGACGTCGTGTACCTCGTCGCCGACCCCAACGCCCCCGGTGTCGACTCCGACGCGACCAAGGTCGTCAACTTCCAGCACCCGGTGCGGCTCGACGGCACCGAGCTGCGGCGGATCGTCACCGTCTTCGAGCAGTACCCGGCGGACCGCAACGTGCTCGCACACGAGACCGGACACGTCTTCGACCTGCCCGACCTCTACAACCGGCCCGAGGACGGCAAGGGCGACTGGGACACCCACGTCGGCGACTGGGACCTCATGGGCAGCCAGTTCGGGCTGGCTCCGGAGCCCTTCGGCTGGCACAAGTGGAAACTCGGCTGGCTGAACGACCATCAGATCGACTGCGTCCAGGGCCCCGGCGCCAGCCGGCACTCGCTCCGGCCGCTCGCCGAGCCCACCGCCGGGCCGGGCGCCGACACCCGGCTGCTCGCGATCCGCACCGGCCCCACCGAGGTGATCGCGGTCGAGGTGCGCGAACCGGTAGGCAACGACATCGCCCTGTGCACCAGCGGTGTGCTCGTCTACCGGGTGCGCAGCGACACCGCGTCGGCGGGCGGCCCGGTGGAAGTGCTCGACGCCCGCCCCGGCACCGGCGCCTGCCACGGCAGCTCGGTCCACCCCGAACTGGCGGACGCCCCGCTCGGCGAGGGGCAGACGCTGTTCGCCGCGGACGGCCGGGTGTCGGTCACCGCCGTCCGCCGGGCGGAGTCCGGCACGTGGACCGTGCACGTGACCCGCGCCTGACCCGGGAACGCCGAAGGCCCTCCGCGAACGGAGGGCCTTCGGTCGTCTGTGCGCCGCCAGGGACTCGAACCCCGGACCCGCTGATTAAGAGTCAGCTGCTCTAACCAACTGAGCTAGCGGCGCCTGCTGACGTCGTAGACCTTAGCACCCGGTTCGGCTGATGCGAAAATCGACAGCGGGCGCCCATGGCTCCGACCAGCACGTACCGCGCGCAGGCAGGCCCGGAGCAGTGCCTCGGCGTCCGGCAGCCACGGGTACCGCACGTCGGGGGCGACCAGCCACCGGGAGGCCCGGGGCGCCTCGTCGACGGCGTACACCGCGGGAACCGTGACGGCCTCCCCGGCGCCGTGGCACAGCAGCGGGGGGATCGTTTCTGCACCCTCGGTGCCGGAGTCCCACTCCTCCCAGCCCAGCAGGGTGGGCAGCCGGTCGGCGGTGCCGGGCGCCGCGAACAGCCACAGGCGGTCGTGGTGCAGGGCCACCGGGCCGCTGCCGGGGCCCGCGGACCACAACCGGTCCAGCATCCGGCGCCCGAAGAGCACCGGGGTGCTCACCACGTCGAAGGCCGTTCCGCAGGGCAGCACGCTGGTCGCGGCCGGACGGTGCGACCACAGGGCGTGCACACTGCGCGGGAACCGGCTGGCCGAGGCCAGCCAGTCCGCGCCGGCCGGGGTGACACGGGTGGTGGGATCGCTGCTCATGAGGAACAGGTCTACCGCCGCAGGCGGCAGCGTTCTTGCGGATCGGCAAAATCCGGGACGGCGACGGGCCGGGCCGCGTACAGTACGCCCGCGCATATGTCGCGGGCAGCTTGCCCCACCCCGCGGGAGTCGCGGTCTGTCCCCGCCCTCACGGAGCCCGCCCCCGGCGGGCGGCCGGCGTCGCGGGTACGGCCTGGCGGGGCGGTGGGGGCGCCCTGCCGGCGGGCCGGGACGGGAGCCGTCACTCCCGGGTGTGCTCGCGGAGCAGCTCCTCGCCGAACTCGACCATCTTTCGGACGTAGTCCTCCGTCCACTGCGCACGGTCGGCGATCGCCGAGTCCGGCAGCCGGTCGAAACGCCGCGGATCGGCCAGCTGGGCGGCAGCCATCGCCTGGAACTCCACAGCCCGGTCCGCCGCGGCACGGAACGCCAGGGCCAGTTCCGTCGAGCGCGCCAGCAGCTCCTGCGGGTCGTTGATCGACTCCAGGTCGAAGAAGTGCTCGGGGTCGGCCGTCGACTCGGCAGGTTCGAACATCAGCGGCGCGGGCCGCGAGAAGCGCGGGACCGCACCGCGTCGGTCCGGAGCCGGATGCGGCTCGGGCATGGAGATACCTCCGTCGTCGTTGGGGCCATTCACCATTGTCCCCCGCTCGGTACGGCCGCATTCGAAACCCGGCGACGCGGCTCACATCACCCGGTGCTCGGCCAGTTCGGCCAGCACCGCCTGGTGGGCCTCCCAGCCGTCCGGGAAGCGCACGGTCACCCCCAACTGGACCGGCTCCGTCGAGGGGTGCTCGTCGAGCAGCTCCGGCACACCCGCCCGGCACACCACCACACACGCGTGCCGGTGCCGGGACGTGAGCACGCACAACCGGCCCGTCTCCAGGTGGAAGGCGGTCGCGTCGGGACGACCCGACAGCGGGTGCAGCACCACCGTCAGGTCGAACTCCATGCCCTGGAGCCGGTTGGCGGTGTCCACCGTGACCCCCTCCACCCCCAGCCCGGCCAGCGCGGCCCGGACGGCCGCCGCCTGGTCGCGGTGCGCGGTGCCGACCCCGATCCGGTCCGCGGTCAGCCCG
>NZ_BAAHCA010000247.1:0-5928 GCF_054776295.1 Streptomyces sparsus | reverse complement strand
CGAGGGTGGCGGCGTAGCCGGCGATCTCGCCGTACACCTGGGGGGCTCCGCGGCGGGCAGCGGACTCGGCGGCCTCGACGACCAGCATGGCGCCGCCCTCGCCGGGCACGTACCCGTTCGCCCCCGCGGCGAACGGCAGGTAGGCGCGGTCCGGGTCCGACTCGGTGGACATCAGACCGGACGCGATCTGCGGGACCCAGCCCCACGGGCAGAGCGCCGCGTCGACCCCGCCGGAGACGACCAGCGGCACTCCCTTGCGGACGTGGCGGCGGGCGTGGCCGAGCGAGTCGATGCCGCCGGCCTGCTCGGTGAGCAGCACCCCGCTGGGGCCGCGCATCTTGTGGCGGATGGAGATCTGGCCGGTGTTCACGGCGTAGAACCAGGCGAAGGACTGGTAGGCGCTGACGTACTCCTTGCCCTCGCTCCACAGGTTCTGCAGTTCGCGCTGGCCGAACTCGACGGCGCCGCCGGAGGCCGCGGTGACCACGCCCATGCCGTACTCGGGGAGCTGCTCGGGCTCCACCGCGGCGTCGGTCACGGCCCAGTCGGCGGCGGTGAGGGCGAGCCGCGTCATGTGGTCGGTCTGCGGCATCAGCCGGCTGGGGACGTGGTCCTCGGCGACGAAGCCGGGCACCTCGCCGGCGATGGTCGACGGGTACTGGGAGGGGTCGAACCGGGTGACGCGGCCGAGCCCGGACTCCCCGGCCAGGGTGGCCTTCCAGTAGTCGTCGGTGCCCAGCCCGTTGGGGGCCGTGACGCCGAGTCCGGTGACCACCGCGGTGGCGCTCGTGACGGTCATGCGAGGGTCCTCTCCGGGCGGGCGAGCACCATGGCGCTCTGGAAGCCGCCAAAGCCGCTGCCGACGCTGAGCACGGTGTCGGTGCGCTGCTCCCTGGCGGTCAGCGGGATGTAGTCCAGGTCGAGTTCGGGGTCCGGGTCGTGCAGGTTGGCGGTGGGCGGCAGCACCGAGTGCTCCATCGCCAGGGCGCAGGCCGCGATCTCCAGGGAGCCGATCGCGCCGAGCGAGTGCCCGATCATCGACTTGATGGAGCTGACCGGCGTCTCGTAGGCGTGGCTGCCGAGGCTGCGCTTGAAGGCGCCCGTCTCGTGGCGGTCGTTCATCTTGGTGCCGGAGCCGTGCGCGTTGATGTAGTCGATCGCGGACGGGTCGATCCGGGCCTCGGCCAGGGCCGCGTCGATGGCCTGGGCCATCTCCCGGCCGTCCGGCTTGAGGCCGGTCATGTGGAAGGCGTTGGCGCGGGCGGCGAAGCCGGCGATCTCGGCGTAGATGTGCGCGCCGCGGGCCCGGGCGCTCTCCAGCTCCTCCAGGACCATGATCGAGGCGCCTTCGCCGAGGACGAGGCCGCTGCGGTTGCGGTCGAAGGGGCGGCAGGCGTGCTCGGGGTCGTCGTTGCGGGGGGTGGTGGCGTGGATCGCGTCGAAGCACGCCGAGGTGATGGGTGAGATGGGTGCCTCGGTGGCGCCGGCGATCATGATGTCGGCGGTGCCCTCCCGGATGAGTTCCAGGGCGTGGCCGAGGGAGTCGAGGCCGGAGGTGCAGCCGGTGGACACGACGGCGGCGGGCCCTTCGGCGCCGGCCGCCTGGCCGACCTCCGCCGCCATCGAGCTGGGCACGAAGTGCCGGTAGAGCTCGGGCACCGCGTACTCGTGGTCGACGAGCCACTTGCGTCCGCCGTCACTGACGACGACGTACTCGCGTTCCAGGCTGGTGGTGCAGCCGACCGCGCTGCCCACCGAGGTGCCGACCCGGCCCGGGTCGACCGAGGAGAGGTCGATGCCGCTGTCGGCCACCGCCTCGCGGGTGCTGACGACGGCGAACTGGGCGGCCCGGTCCAGGCGGCGGATCTCCTGGTGGGACAGTCCCGCCGCCAGCGGGTCGAAGTCGCACTCGGCGGCGACCCGCGAACGGAACGGGCTGGGGTCGAAGAACGAAATGGTGCGGGTGGCGGAGCGGCCCGCGGTGAGCAGGTCCCAGTACTCCTTGACGCCGACCCCGCCGGGGGCCACGGCACCCAGACCGGTGATCACGACTCTGCGCATCTGCGCTACCTCACCTTCGACAGTGCCGGGTGCCGCTGGGGGCACGTACCGGACGGAACTGTGCGGGCCACTTGGGTTCCCTTCGTTTCTTGAGCCGCCGCAGCGGGACGTTCGGCGGCCGGGGCGGAGTAGGGGTCGGTTTCCTGCGCCGCCCCGGGCGCCGGACCGGGCTGCGGTACCGCTTGTGGCGGGCCGCCGCTCGCGGTGCCGTCATGGTTCGTCCCACCGCTCGACGCAGGCTCAAAGCCGCCTACAACGGCACGTTGCCGTGCTTCCGGTCGGGCAGTTCGGCCTTCTTGGCGCGCAGCGCGGCCAGGGAGCGGATGAGGACGCGACGGGTGTCGGCGGGGTCGATGACGTCGTCGACCAGGCCGCGTTCGGCGGCGTAGTACGGGTGCATCAGCTCGGCCTTGTACTCCTCGACGAGCCGGGCCCGGGTGGCGTCGGGGTCGTCGGAGGCGGCGATCTCGCGGCGGAACACCACGTTCGCCGCGCCCTCCGCGCCCATCACGGCGATCTCGTTGGTCGGCCAGGCGAAGGAGAGGTCCGCGCCGATGGAGCGGGAGTCCATCACGATGTAGGCGCCGCCGTACGCCTTTCGCACGACGACCGAGATGCGCGGCACGGTGGCGTTGCAGTAGGCGTAGAGCAGCTTCGCGCCGTGCCGGATGATGCCGTCGTGCTCCTGGGCGACACCGGGCAGGAAGCCGGGCACGTCGACGAGCGTGACGAGCGGGATGTTGAAGGAGTCGCACACCGAGACGAACCGGGCGGCCTTCTCCGCGCTGTGGATGTCGAGCACACCGGCCAGCACGGCGGGCTGGTTGGCGACGATGCCGACGGGGTGGCCGTCGAGCCGGGCGAGCGCGCAGACCACGTTGCGGGCCCAGTTCTCGTGCACCTCGAAGAACTCGCCGTCGTCGACGACCTCCTCGATGACGCCGCGGATGTCGTAGGCCTGCCCGGGGTCGGCCGGGACCAGCGAGGCCAGCGACTCGGTGCGCCGGTCGGCGGGGTCGTCGCTGCGGGTGGCGGGCGGCAGTTCGCGGTTGTTCTGCGGCAGCAGCGAGAGCAGGTAGCGCACCTCGTCGAGGCACTCGGCCTCGTCGTCGTGCACGAAACCGGCCACGCCGGACACGGAGGCGTGCACGTCGGCGCCGCCGAGTCCGTCCTGGCTGATCTGCTCACCGGTGACGGCCTGCACGACGTCCGGGCCGGTCAGGAACATCTGCGAGGTGCCGCGGACCATGAAGACGAAGTCGGTGAGGGCGGGCGAGTAGGCGGCGCCGCCGGCACACGGGCCGAGGATCACACTGATCTGCGGGATGACACCGGAGGCGGCGGTGTTGCGGCGGAAGATGCCGCCGTAGCCGGCGAGCGCGGTGACGCCCTCCTGGATGCGGGCGCCGGCGCCGTCGTTCAGGCCGACCAGCGGCGCTCCCGCGGCCTGGGCCATGTCCATGATCTTGTGCACCTTGGCGGCGTGCGCCTCACCGAGCGCTCCGGCGAAGACCCGGAAGTCGTGCGCGTAGGCGTAGACGGTCCGGCCGTGCACCAGGCCCCAGCCGATCAGCACACCGTCACCGTGCGGCTTGCGGTGCTCCAGGCCGAAGCCGGAGGCGCGGTGCCGCCGCAGCGGCTCGATCTCGGTGAAGGTCCCCTCGTCGAAGAGCAGTTCCAGCCGTTCGCGGGCGGTGAGCTTGCCCTTGGCGTGCTGGCGGCGGGTGGCCTCCGGGTCGGGGCCCCGGCTGACCTCCTCCTTGAGGCGGTTCAGTTCCGCGGTGGAACGTCGCAGGTCAGGTCCGGGGACGGTGGCGGTGAGGTCGTCGAGGATCGTCATCGCCCGAACGTAGGAACGCCGGCTAGAGAAGAGCTGGAGTCCCGGGCCGGCGGATCGTGCCGCCGGCCCGGGGCTCCAGCCCGTCACTGCCGTCAGGTGGTGGCGACCAGGTCCAGCGCCGGGTCGCTGGACAGCACCGCGTGGTGCAGCTGCTGGAGTCGCGGTGACGGCTCCAGGCCGAGCTCGTCGACGAGCGTGCCCCGTAGCCGCTGGTAGGCCTCGAGGGCCCGCCAGGCGGCCCCGGACCGGTGCATGGCGACCATCAGCTGGGCGCAGAAGTTCTCGTGCATCGGGTGCCGGGCGACCAGGACGCGCAGTTCGGGCACCACCTGGGAGTGCCGGCCGAGCCGCAGGTCCGCCTCGATGCGGCGCTCCAGGGCGGCCATCCGGTCCTCCGTCATGCGGAGCACCTCCAGTTCGAGCACGCTGCCGATGCGGACGTCGACGAGTGCCGGGCCCTGCCACATCGACAGGGCGCTGCCCAGCAGTTGGGAAGCCACCCGGTAGTCGCCCGCCTCGTAGGCGTCGCGGCCGGACAGGGCCAGCTGTTCGAACTCCTGGACGTCGATCTGGCCGGGCTGCACCTGGAGCAGGTAGCCGCCGTGCTGGGTGACGAGCACCTCCTTGGCGTCCCGGGTGGGGTCTCCGTCCAGGGCGATCGCGATCTTGCGGCGGAGCTGGAGGATGTACGTCTGGAGCGTGGTGGCGGCGGAACGGGGTACGTTCTCCCCCCAGAGTTCCTCCATCAGCGTCGGCACGGTGACCACGTGGTCGGCCTGGAGGGCGAGGAGTGCGAGTATCTGCCGGGGTTTGGCAGCGCTCGGCACGAGGGACACACCGCGTTCATGGGCACTCAACGGCCCGAGGACCTGAATCTCCATTGTTGCTCTCCCCTTTCGAGCCGTTCCACCGGGCCGATCGGACCGGTGGTCATCTCGGAGCAGGCGTCGAGCCTCGCACGAGGGCGCTGGAGGTCCCAGTGAACGTGTCATGAGGCGAATCGTGAAAATGTCATGCCGACCCTGTGACTCCGACACTGCCGCTCGACCGGTCACCGACTCCAGAATCTCACCCCAGAAGTTCCGCACAGAGTCGACGACAACGGGGAGTTATCCAATGGCAGTCATTGGTGCAGTGGTCGAGTCAGCCGCCGGGAACGCAACGGAGAATGACTTCCGAATCGCACAGTTCACCGCACGTACCGCGCTGGAACCCGCTCTGGCCGCGCGCTACACACTCGATCCTGCCGGTGTGCTGGCCGAGTTCGGCATCCTCAGCGCCGAACCCGTGTACGCCGAGGCACCGATGGTCATCGAGGATCTGAGCACCTCCGAGGTCACCGCCCGCTTCAGCGGCATATGCGGCGTCCATCCGTACGTCTTCTGCCCCGACCGCCTGGGGACCGTCGTCGCATGACCGTCTTCGATGCGGCAGCCGGTGAACCGCTGATCGGGTTCAAACGGCACCTGCGCGCCGAGGTCGTCGCGAGCGAAGCCGTCTACCTGCTGTCCGGACGCGGTGTCACCGCGCTCCAGGGCAGACAGGTCGAGGCGCTCGCGCCCCTGCTGGACGGTACCCGCACGCTGAGCGCCCTGCTGCGCGAGGCCGCCGCCTCCATGCCCACCGTGGAGGCGGGGCGGGTCCTCGGCCAGCTCGCCAAGGCCAACCTCATCGGGTACCGGCGGCAGTCGGGCGGTGAACGGGCCGCCGAGCCCGCCGCGCAGGCCTACTGGGACCTGGTGGGTCTGGACGGTTCGGCGACGTCCGAGACGCTAGCCGATGCGTCGGTGCAGGTGACGGCCGTCGGGCAGGCGGAGACGGGACCGGCCCGCTCCGCCTGCCGGGCAGCCGGGCTCACCGTCGCCGAGCCCGACCGGGCGGCCGGCGCCGGATTCTCCCTCGTGCTGTGCGACGACTACCTGGATCCGGAACTGGCCGAGGTGGACGCCCGGCACCGGGCGGCGGGCCGGCCCTGGTTGCTTGCCAAGCCGTACGGTGCCGAGACGTGGGTCGGGCCGGTGTTCCGG
>NZ_BAAHCA010000246.1:0-5931 GCF_054776295.1 Streptomyces sparsus | reverse complement strand
CCGGCTGCGGATCGCCGCCGCCGTCGGCATCAACGGCGACGTCGCCGGGCGGGCCGAGTCGCTGCTGGCCGCTGGTGCGGACACCCTCGTGGTGGACACCGCGCACGGCCACCAGGAGGGCATGCTCGACGCGTTGAAGGCCGTGCGGGCGCTGGACCCGCGGGTACCCGTGGCCGCCGGCAACGTGGTGTCCGCCGCGGGCGTGCGCGACCTGGTCGAGGCGGGCGCCGACATCGTCAAGGTCGGGGTCGGCCCGGGCGCCATGTGCACCACACGAATGATGACCGGCGTCGGCCGCCCGCAGTTCTCCGCCGTCCTGGAGTGCTCCGCCGAAGCCCGTCGGCTCGGCGCGCACGTCTGGGCCGACGGCGGCGTGCGCCACCCCCGGGACGTCGCCATGGCGCTCGCCGCCGGTGCCTCCAACGTGATGGTCGGCTCCTGGTTCGCCGGCACCCACGAGTCGCCCGGTGACCTCCAGCAGGCTCCCGACGGGCGGCTGTACAAGGAGTCCTTCGGCATGGCCTCGGCGCGTGCCGTGCGCAACCGCACCGCCGAGGAGTCGGCCTACGACCGGGCCCGCAAGGCGCTGTTCGAGGAGGGCATCTCCACCTCGCGCATGTTCCTCGACCCGGCCCGCCCCGGCGTGGAGGACCTCATCGACTCGATCATCGCCGGGGTGCGCTCCTCCTGCACCTACGCCGGAGCCGGCTCACTCGCCGAGTTCGCCGAGAAGGCGGTCGTCGGCGTGCAGAGCGCCGCGGGCTACGCCGAGGGCAAGCCGCTGCACGCCAGCTGGAGCTGACGGGATCGCCGACGCCCTCGCTGCCGCCCCTCGCGCCGCTCAGCACGGCTGAGGCCGAGGGCCGCCCACGAGAGGGCGCGGGGCCGGCTGCGTGTTCTCGGACCGCGCCGGGGTGGGCGCTGGCCCAGGCCTTGCGAAATGCCTGCTGCCGGGCCGACGAGGGTGGGCAGGCCGCGAGCCGAGGCGTAGCGTGAGAGGTGGACTCGGGGTTGCTCCACCATCCTGCCGGGAGGCGGATGATCATGACCATGGTCAAGAGGAATTTCGACTCGGCCGACGAGGTTCGACCCTTCGAGGACCACAAGGGGCGCCTGGAACTGATCGAGACCGACCACGGGCCTGTTGGCCGTGCGGTCTTCGAGCCCGGGTGGCAGTGGTCGAAGCACGTCGGGTCGATAGCCGGGACGGAAAGCTGCCAGGCGGCCCACACCGGCTACTGCGTCAGCGGCCGAATGAAGATCGTCATGGACGACGGCCAGGAGGCCGAGTACGGTCCCGGGGACTTCATGGAGGTCGACCCCGGGCACGACGCCTGGGTGGTCGGTGACGAGGCATGTGTCGCCCTCGACTGGACGGGCATGGCCGACTACGCCAAGCGGATGGCCACAGCCTGACGCCACGTACTCTGATCCACCCCGCTGCGGCGGGGCGGATCAGCGCCGCCTGAGGTCCGTCCGAGGAGGGCAGCCGAAGGGAAGAGGCCTCCGTCCGATCGTCGAGTGCACCTGCTGGTCCGGCTGGCCGTACCCGCCAACTGCCGACGCTGCCGAGCGCGCCGTCGCCGAGATCGCCGAGAAGGCGGTCGTCGGCGTGCAGAGCGCCGCAGGCTACGCCGAGGGCAAGCCGCTGCACGCCAGCTGGAGCTGACGGGATCGCCGACGCCCTCGCTGGGGCGTCGGCTCGGCTCCGGGAAGCCGGCGGACGGGCTGGCCGTGGGCGCGGGATCCTCTCGCCGCCATAGCCCGCCGGTCCGTCCGGCTGATTTGCTGCTCGGCCAGGTCCTACCCCCACGCGAAAGACGGGCAGGGCTGGCCGCAGAACGACTCGCGGGCTCCCGACTGACCTCTTGCGCTGGACAGGCCCGGTCGCACGTGGAGCGTCGGCAAGGGTGGCCAAAGTCGGCAAGGGCGGCCAAGTCGGCGAGGGGGCCAAGAGGAATCGGACGGGATTTCCGGCCCCACGCGGTCGAGCCAACCACTGCATCGAACGTCCGCTGCTGCTCCGGAGTACGCGTGCACTGCCTGCGGCGAGTGCCTGGTGTGCTGTCCATCCGGCTGGCACCCGTTCGAGAAGGGCGCACGCCGGATGGCCGGTCGCACCTGCTGTTCCTAGTGTCAGGCCATGATCTTTCGCAAGTTCTGGTTACTGGCTGCGGTGCTGGTGCTGACCGTCTCCTCTCTGCCGTCCGCTGCTGCTTCGGCCGTGCCACGCCTCTCAGGTACGGCCTGGTCCGTGCAGCGTGACGCCGACATACTGCGGGATACCGGGGTCACCGGAGTAGCGGTCCGTGTGGAATCGCCGCGCGGGGTGGTCACGGCCCGCTCCGGGGTGACGGACCTGGCCAGTGGGCGCCCGATTGTGAAGGACGGCTACCTGCGTCTCGGCAGCACCACCAAGACGTTCGTGGCCACCGTCATGCTGCAACTGGTGGGCGAAGAACGGGTCTCCCTCGACCAGACGGTGGAGGAACTGCTACCCGGGGTCGTGTCCGGCGCTGGAAACGACGGCCGGACCATCACCCTCCGCGACCTGCTGCAGCACACCAGCGGCCTGTCCGACTACGTCCATGATGTCTTCCCCGACTCCAGCACCCGGACCTACTTCGCCAACCGATGGCGTGCCTACCGCCCCGGCGAGCTGGTCGACCTGGCCATGCGCCATGAACCTGCCTTCCCGGCAGGAACCCGTTGGGCGTACTCCAACACGAACTACGTGCTCGCCGGAATGATCATTGAGAAGATCACGGGCCGCACCTGGGAACAGCAGGTACACGACCGCATCCTGCGTCCGCTCGGGCTGCGTCACACCGACACCCCCGGCACCTGGCCGTTCCTTCCGTATCCGCACACGGCCAACTATCAGCAGTTCGCCATCGCCGGACCCCTGGTCGACACCACGATCCCCTACCGTCCCTTCGACAGCGGGGCGGACGGCTCGATGACCGGCACCGCCCGCGACCTCAACCGCTTCTTCGCCGCACTGGCACGCGGAGAGCTGCTGAGACCCGCCGAACTCGCAGCCATGCGGAACACCGTGCCGGTACCGCAGGGCAGCGGTCACCCGGAAGGCACCCGAGCCGGCCTGGGCCTGTTCTCCGCCCCGCTGTCCTGCGGCGGCAGCTACCTCGGGCATGGAGGGAGCGGCTTCGGGTACGTCATCCGGGCAGCGACGACGACGGACGGTCGACGAACCATCACCGTTTCCGCGCACAGCCGCTCCGCCGATCCGCAGACCGCGGCCCGTCAGGAGGACGCACTGCGCAACCTCATCGACCGCGCACTCTGCCGCGCCGGCTGACCGTGCTCACGGCACAGCAGCGAGGCTAGGCCCGTTCGTGGCACCCGATGACCGGGGCAGCTCACCGCGGCTTCCGGCGGTCGGCACGGCTCTCCACACCCCCGCGTCACCGTCGGTGCACGGATCGGCGGATCGCGCAACGGATCACCGCCGACACGCAAGGAAAGCGCGTTACGCGCCCGGCAGCGACGCTCGTAGAGTCGTGCGCTGTACCAGGAGTGGCGGAAACCGCCTGCTCAGCGGTGTGCGCCACGCTCCCGGCAGTCCGGGGTGCCTGCCGTGCCCGCGGGCGGGCTCGGCACCGCCGCGAGCCGCAGCCATGGCAAGGAGCCACCCGTGCCGGACCACACCGCAGTGCACCCCGCGCCGCACCACCCACCCGTCGGCTGGCTCTCCCGGCTGATGCGGCGCAAGCCCGTCGAGCAACTGGTCGCCGAGACCGGCCAGGGCGGTGGCGGGCAGCTGCGGCGTTCGCTGACCATGTGGCAGCTCACCATGATCAGCATCGGTGCCACGCTGGGCACCGGCATCTTCGTGGTGCTCGGTGAGGCGGTTCCCGAAGCGGGGCCCGCCGTCACCGTCTCGTTCGTGATCGCCGGCCTGACCGCGCTGTTCTCCGCGCTGTCCTACGCCGAACTCGCCGGCACGATCCCCGCGTCCGGCTCCTCCTACTCGTACTCCTACGCCACCATGGGCGAACTCGTCGCCTGGGTCTGCGGCCTGTGCCTGATCCTGGAGTACGGGGTGTCGGTGGCCGCCGTCGCGGTCGGCTGGGGCGAGTACCTCAACGAACTGCTGGACGGCACCATCGGGGTGACGCTGCCCGCGGTGCTCTCCGCCCCTCCCGGGGACGGCGGCCTCTTCAACCTGCCGGCGCTGCTGGTCGTCCTGTTCGCGATGGGCTTCCTGCTCGGCGGCGCCCGGGAGAGCGCCCGGGTCAACACCATCATGGTGATCGTGAAGATCGGCGCGCTGCTGATGTTCTGCGCGGTGGCCTTCACCGGCATCAAGGCCGGCAACTACGAGCCGTTCATGCCGCTCGGCATGGCCGGCGTGAGCGCCGCCGGCGCGTCGCTTTTCTTCTCCTACATCGGTTTCGACGCCGCCTCCACGGCCGGCGAGGAGGCGAAGAACCCGCAGCGCGACCTGCCGCGGGCGATCATGCTGTCGCTGCTGATCGTCACCGTGCTCTACGTCCTGGTCGCCGCGGTCGCGGTCGGCGCCACGCCGTGGCGGTCCTTCGAGGGCTCTGAGGCCGCGCTCGCCGGTGTGCTGCGCGATGTCACCGGCCAGGACTTCTGGCCGGTGCTGCTGGCCGCCGGTGCCGTCGTCGCCATCGCCAGTGTCGTGCTGGCCGTGCTCTACGGCCAGACCCGGATCCTGTTCGCGATGTCCAGGGACGGCCTGGTCCCCAAGGTGTTCTCCCGGGTCGACCCCCGTACCGGAACCCCGCGCGCCAACACCGTGCTGGTCGCCGCCTTCTGCGGCATCCTGGCATCGGCCGTCCCGCTGGGCCAGCTCGCGGACGCCACCAGCATCGGCACGCTCTTCGCCTTCGCCCTCGTCAACGTCGCGGTGATCGTGCTGCGCCGCACCCGGCCGGACATGCCGCGCGGGTTCCGGCTGCCGCTGTCGCCGCTGCTGCCGGCGCTCGGTTTCGCCTTCTGTCTGTGGATGATGACCAGCCTGCCGCTCGTCACCTGGGTGGTCTTCGTGTGCTGGATGGCCGCCGGGCTCGTGTTCTACTTCCTCTACGGTCGTCACCACTCACGCCTGGCCACCGAAGCCGCCTTCACCCCCGGCGCCACGGGGGCCGGGGGCGCGAGCACCACCGACGCGACCACAGACACCACCACGGAGAAGTGAACAGCCCGCCGTGCGCCTGAACGATCTCGACGAACGCATCGTCCACGCCCTCGCCGAGGACGCCCGCCGCTCCTACGCCGACATCGGCGCCGAGGTGGGACTCTCCGCCCCGGCCGTGAAACGCCGGGTGGACCGGCTGCGGGCCGAGGGCGCGATCACCGGCTTCACCGTGCGGGTCGACCCGGCGGCGCTGGGCTGGGAGACGGAGGGGTACATCGAGATGTACTGCCGCCACAACACCTCGCCCAGCGACATCCGCCGCGGCCTCGCCCGCTACCCGGAGGTGGCGTCCGCGTCGACCGTCACCGGCGACGCGGACGCCATCGTCCAGATCTTCGCCTCCGACATGCGGCACTTCGAACGGGTGCTGGAGCGCATCGCGGGGGAGCCCTTCGTGGAGCGCACCAAGTCGGTGCTGGTCCTCTCACCGCTGCTGCGCCGGTTCTCCGCGGGCTCACCGACCTGACACCCCGGCGCCCTGCCGGCCCCGGCGTCCGCGCGTCCCGGCGTGGCCCCGGACGCCGAGCCGGCAGCGCGCAACGAATCGCCGGAACGGGTCTTTCGCACGCAACAAAGCGGGCCCTGGTGCGCAAGGAATGCGTCTTGTGACCGGTCGGGCGTCGAACGTACCGTCGAAAGCGTTCCGTCGCTCATCAAAAGCCCAGGTCACGAGGTTCCATGTCACCGTTGCGCACCGCGCTGCTCCAGGGCCCGGGCGGCGTGCCCGCGTCCCGCGCGGACGCCCT